>DBFJSK010000407.1:0-15015 GCA_048403675.1 Tannerellaceae bacterium
TATGGTTTGTGAAAAAAACAACGATACGAAACACGATTTCGACAACGATCCCATCGAAACCATTGTCGATGGCGATTGGGTACGGGCCCGCGGAACTACGCTCGGAGCCGACAACGGTATCGGAGTAGCGGCCGAATTGGCCATCCTGGCCTCGGACGATATAGAACACGGCCCCATCGAATGTCTCTTTACCGTTGATGAAGAAACCGGACTGACCGGCGCCAAAGCGCTTGAAAAAGGCTTTATGACCGGCGATATTCTGCTCAACCTCGATAGCGAAGACGAAGGAGAAATCTTTATGGGATGCGCCGGCGGAAAAGATACCCAGGCCGTTTTCCATTACGAGGCCCGGGCCACTCGTCCGGAGCAAGCTTTCTTCCGCATCGATGTGAAAGGATTGAACGGCGGCCATTCGGGCGGCGAAATTCACAAAGGATTGGGCAATGCCAATAAAATCCTGGTTCGTTTCCTTTACTTGCTGAACGAACAGGCCGACTTCACGCTTTGCGCTATCCAGGGGGGCAACCTGCGCAATGCCATCGCACGCGAAGCCCATGCCGTAATCGGTATTCGCCCCGAAGATAAAGAACAAGTGCGCGTACTGCTGAATCATTTTACCGCCGATATTGAAAACGAATTGAAACAGGTCGATCCGAACGTATTGATTTCGATGGAATCGACAGACCGTCCGGCTACTTGCCTCAGCAACGATCAGATGCTGAAAGTTATCTATGCGCTCCATGCTTGTCCGCATGGCGTAATCGGCATGAGCCACGACATCGAAGGGCTGGTGGAAACCTCGACCAACCTGGCTTCCGTTAAAATGGATCCGGCGCCGGCGGCCGAAGGAGAAAACAGCCGTATTATCGTAGGCACCAGCCAGCGAAGCTCCATCGAATCCTGTAAAATAGCGGTTGCGAACCAGGTGGCTTCCGTCTTTAAACTGGCCGGCGCTGTGGTAACGCATGGCGACGGGTATCCCGGATGGGCGCCCAACCCGGATTCCAGAATTCTGAAAATTGCCGAAGACAGTTACCGTCGGTTATTCCACAAGGATGCCAAGATCATGGCGATTCATGCCGGATTGGAATGCGGACTTTTCCTGGAAAAATATCCTCAGTTGGATATGATCTCTTTCGGCCCCACGCTGCGCGACGTACATTCGCCCAACGAACGTATAAAGATCGATACGGTGGAATTATGGTGGACTCACCTGCTCGATTTATTGAAGAGCATTCCGGCCAAATAAAAAGCAGGTTGCCCTGTCGTTGAAAAATCGGGGGATGCGGGCAAAATAAAACTGCATTCGCTACGTTATAAAAAGAGGAAGGATCGGAAAAAAGATTCATCCTCTTTTTTTGTAAGTATCCGAAAACTTTTTTTATGATAATTTTGTTTATCCTATACAACAAAAAGCACAAAGGATACCGATTAGATAATACGACAAAAATGAAAAAAGTAGCAATAGCCTTCCTGATAGGCCTCACACTCGTCCTGCCTTTCTTCGCTGCTTGCGACGGGATGGACGATAACTATTCGAGCAACCCGAACCTGAGGTTGAATTTCTCGACCGATACGCTTTCGTTCGACACGGTGTTCACCACCGTGGGATCGACCACCCGGCAATTGATGATCTACAATCGCAATAATGAGCCGCTTAATATCGAATCGATTTTGCTGGCCAGCGGCGGTAATACCGGTTTTCGGCTGAATGTGGACGGACGCAAAGGCGATGCATTCAACCGGATCGGCATTCTCGAAAAAGACAGTCTGTACGTTTTTGTGGAAGTCACCGTCGACCCCAGCGACGCCGACCAGCCGCTGCTTTTGGAAGACTCGATCGTATTTACGGTAAACGGCATTCAGCAGTCGGTCGTACTGGAAGCCTACGGACAAAATGTTAATCTTTACAAAGGAGGACATACCTTCGATACCGATACGCGCCTTGCCGCTACCCGGCCCTATCTGGTGTACGATAGCCTTGTGGTGGCCCCGGGCGCCACACTCTCGATCGATCCGGGTACAACCTTTTATATGCACGATAAAGCCAACCTGGTGGTGTACGGCACGTTGAAATCGGAAGGTACGCGGGAAGCTCCCGTGGTGTTCCGGGGAGACCGGTTGGATTTTATTCTCAACGATATTTTACCTTACGACCGGACACCGGGGCAATGGGGAGGCATCTTTTTTAAAGCGGAAAGTTTCGACAACGTGATGCAACATACCATCGTTCGCAACGGCACGACCGGCCTGACTTTCCTGACCTCTACCCCCGACCGCCCGAAAATGACCGTCAACCATTCGCAAATTACGAATATGGACGGCAATTTGTTCAGCGCCATCAATTGTAATATTGAAGTAGCCAATACGGAATTGAGCAATGCTACCGGAGCGGTAGCGGCCTTGATCGGCGGCGAGTATCGTTTTACCCATTGTACGCTGGCCAATTATATGACCCTTCGTCCGCGCAACGATACGATTTTGAGCCTTGTGCTTTCGAATGTTTTGCCCGATAAGCAGCCCTGTTCGTTGAAAGCGGTTTTCGAAAATTCCATTATCGACGGCAGTTATAAAGAAGAATTGTTGCTTTCGCCGGGGGGCGGCGCTCCGTTTGATTACCTGTTCAATGCTTGCGTTATTAAAACGAAGGAAAAGAGTGATGCGCACTATACGCAGTCTATCCTGGTGACCCAAAGTCCTTCTTTCCGGCAGACAGGCGGAAAAGGCAATAAGTATTGTTTCGATTTCCGCCCGGATTCCGCCACGACCGTAGGGGTAGGAAAAGCCGATATTTCCATCAGCCGGGAATATCCGGTAGACCGGTTAGGAGTAGACCGGTTGACCAGCTCCAACGGCCCCAGTATGGGAGCTTACGAGTTTGTACCGCACGAGGAAGTGGAATAGCAGAAGAAAAAAGAAGTACGAAGCCTACCGGCGAATCATTGGCCGCCGAAACCTTAGAAACTAAAAAAAACAGCAACCTTAAAAAACTTAGAAACCTGAGACTATGGACGCTATTTTCCGCCCGACGCTGTGGGCCGTCGTTATTTTTCTTCTTTTTTCCTCCGCAGCCCGGACGCAAACTGTTTTCCGGGTGATGAGTTATAATTTGGAGAATTTGTTCGACACCTACGACAATCCCGCTAAAAACGATGAGGAGTTCCTGCCCCAAGGCCCACGCCATTGGACACCCAAACGCTACTATCGCAAACTCCGTCAGCTAGCACAGGTGATTACAGCCGCCGGCGAATGGGATACCCCGGCCCTCGTTGGGGTATGCGAAGTGGAAAACGATTCCGTCCTGCACCATCTACTTTACCGCACGCCACTCAAAAAACAGGCTTACCGCTATTGCATAACCGCACATTCCGATCGGCGCGGCTTGCAGGTCGCTCTGCTCTACCAACGCGATCGGTTCGCCTATCTGGGACACGCTTCCATAGGCATCCGCTTTTCCGGAAAAAAACATAAAAGTACACGCGACCTGCTCCATGTATGGGGAAAATTGCTAACGGGAGATACGCTGGACGTGGTGGTCTGCCATTTTCCCTCCCGATACGGTGGAGAAAAAGAAAGCGAACGCGACCGGTTCGATGCCGCCCTCACCTTGCGCCGGCTTACTGATTCTCTTTTTGTGCTTCGCCGATCGCCACGTTTTATTTTAATGGGAGATTTCAACGATACGCCCGACAATCGGAGCCTGACGGAAAAGCTGGGCGTACTTCCCTATTCCGAAACGGAAGTTCCTCCGAAACCCGTAGCCGGACAACCAACTTACATTTTGTATAATCTTTTTGCCCGGCCGCGTCCCTTCGCCCCCGGCGGTAGCCATAAATATCAGGGAGAATGGAGCCAGTTGGATCATATGATCGTAAATGATGCGCTCACAAAAGGGCGTTCGAACTTGCAGGTGGTTCCGGAAAGCATACGCATTTTCGCCCCGCCTTTCCTATTGACTTCGGATAAGACGTGGCGAGGCGTACGGCCGTTGCGTACCTATTACGGACTCCGTTATGAAGCAGGCTATAGCGACCACCTTCCTATTCTGGCTGATTTTCTGTTGGAAACTTCCCGGGGCGCCTCTCCTGAGCGGAATGTTCCGGTACCATCCGCTCAATAAGGTAATTTTCCACAAAATCCTTATCTTTGTCGTAACTGAGCGAAGACAGGTCGCACCTCGGCACAATCAAGTAAGCTTATGGTTGCAGTCAGTTTGCACGATCTTTGCTTCTAACAAAACGAAGATAACGGCACCTGGGCATAACCAAGCAGAGCCTGCTTCTGCGCTCGGTTTGCTCTCTTTTTTTCGAATAAATGCCTTATCATCGGCTTAAACAACAAAATACAATGTACAAAACAGTTATACTTCTCCTTCTTTGCAGCATCCAGGCCCTCTTCGGCCAAACGCTGCCCTCCCCGCTCGACCTGCCCATCCTGCTGAGCGGAAATTTCGGAGAGCTGCGGAGCAACCACTTCCATTCCGGCATCGATTTCAAGACGCAAGGCGCCGAAGGCAAACCCGTACACGCCGTACAAGAAGGATACGTTTCGCGCATCTCCGTCAGCCCGTGGGGCTACGGCAACGGCCTCTACCTGACCCATCCCGACGGAACCACCACCGTGTACGGCCATCTCCAACGATTCTCGCGCAAAATAGCCGACTATGTCAAGCAACACCAATATGCCGAAGAAAGCTTTACCGTCAACCTCTTCCTCACCCCCGACGAAATACCCGTGGAAAAAGGCGAAATCGTCGCACTGAGCGGAAACACAGGCAGCTCGGGCGGCCCCCACCTGCACTTCGAAGTACGCGATACGGAAACCGAAGAAGTGCTCGACCCGCTGGAATTCTTCAAAGACCGGATTACCGATACCCGCGCCCCGCGCCTACAAGGCATCCTTGTCTGTCCGCAAGCCGGGCAAGGCGTTGTGAACGGCAGTGGCCGCAAACTGGAACTCAAACCCCGCACCTCCCCTGAAGGCAAGCTTACCCTGGCCGCCCCTGTGGAAGCCTGGGGAGAGATCGGTCTGGCCGTGAAAACCTACGACTATATGGACAACACCGCCAATATTTACGGTGTAAAAGAGATCACCCTCCTGGTCGACAGCCAGGTCGTTTACCACAGCCACCTCGATCGCTTCGCTTTCGACGAAACCCGTTACCTGAACAGCTTCACCGATTACGAAGAATGGAAAGACCACCGCTCTTTCTACATCCGCAGTTTTTTAGAACCCGGCAATAAACTCCGATTCATCGAAACCCTCAACCGGGGGATTCTCCGCATCGACCAGGAACGCCCCTATCACCTTACCTACCTCCTGGCCGACGCCGTGGGCAACACTTGCCGGTTCGATTTCCGCATCCAGGGAAAAGAACAACCCATCCCCCAACCCGCCGTCGAAGGGAGCGAACCTTTCCACTGGGGAAGCGACAACCGTTTCGGGGCCAAAGGCATCCGCCTGTTTATTCCCCGCGGTAATCTCTACAACGACCTTTTTTTCCGCTACGCCGTTAAAACCGACAGCAGCGCCCTAGGCGCAACCCATATCCTCCACAATCATCCCGTACCCTTGCATCGCACCGCCGAACTTTCCATCCGGTTGCAACACGATACGCTCGCCGAAAAACGCCAATACGGCATCGTTCAACGCATCAAAGACCGTTCGCACTGGATAGGCGGCACTTACCGCGACGGCTGGATCGACGCCAACATCAAGGAACTCGGCACCTATACAGTAGCCGCAGATACCCGAGGCCCCGCCATCACCCCGCTGAACCCCGGCGCCTGGATCAACAAACAAGCCTTCGTTTTCCGGCTCGGCGACAACCTGAGCGGCGTGCAAACCTACCGGGGCGAAATCGACGGGCAGTTCGTCCTTTTCGAAATGAACAACAAATCCGTCATCACCTACCGGTTCGATCCGAAGCGCCTCCAACGAGGCAAACACACGCTCCGGCTGACCGCCACCGACGCCGCCGGCAACACCTCGGTTTATACCCACCCTTTCCGTTGGTAATAACCGCAGGTTCGGCTGCCCTGGCGGCGCTACATAGAAACCCTGCCGGAACTTTCCGGATGCGTCCGACACCTTCCCAAACCCGCTAAAGCCCTGAGGAAGCGCCATAGCCTCCGGGAAAGCCTCACGAACAAGAAAAGCCACCCTTTTTCACCGAAAATAACCAGCCGAAGATTTGTTTGGAATAATTAATTCGTATATTTGTTTTCGTTACATCCTACAGCAGGTTAGCAACATCAAACACAATAATATTTGGAAACATGGAAAACAACGAATTAGTAGAAATGGTAAGAAGTAAAGCCCAAACCTGGCTTACGAAAAGTTATGATGCAGAAACTCGCGCCCAAGTACAGGCCCTGCTCGACAACGACGATCCCACAGAGCTGATTGAAAGCTTTTACAAAGATCTCGAATTCGGAACAGGCGGACTTCGCGGCATCATGGGCGTAGGAACCAACCGGATGAACATCTACACGGTAGGCGCCGCCACGCAAGGCTTATCCAATTACCTGAAAAAAGAATTCGCTTCGCTGGATCAAATCAAAGTAGTAATCGGTCACGACTGCCGCAACAACAGCCGCAAATTCGCTGAAATCTCGGCTGACATTTTCTCGGCCAACGGCATCAAAGTATACCTGTTCGAAGACCTGCGTCCGACCCCCGAAATGTCGTACGCCATCCGCAAACTGGGCTGCCAGAGCGGTATCATCCTGACGGCTTCGCACAATCCGAAAGAATACAACGGCTACAAAGCCTATTGGGACGACGGCGCCCAGATGATCGCCCCCCACGATAAAAACACGATTGCGGAAGTAAACAAAATCCGCAACGCCAGCGAAATCAAATTCAAAGGCAATAAAGAACTGATCGAAATCATCGGCCAGGAAATCGACGACCAATACATCCAGGAGCTGACCACCATCTCGCTTTCACCCGAAGCCATCGCCCGCCACAAAGACATGAAGATCGTATACACTCCGATCCACGGCACCGGCGTGAAACTGGTACCGGAAGCCCTGAAAGCCTTCGGCTTCACCAACATCATCCATGTTCCCGAACAAGACGTGGTTAGCGGCGACTTCCCGACCGTCATCTCCCCCAACCCCGAAGAACCCGCCGCCCTGGCCATGGCTGTAGAAAAAGCCAAAGAAACCGATGCCGAACTGGTGATGGCCTCCGATCCGGATGCCGACCGCGTAGGCGCCGCCGTTAAAAACACGGAAGGCGAATGGGTACTGCTGAACGGCAACCAGACGGCCCTGATGTTTGTATATTACCTGATCACCCGCTGGAAAGAACTGGGCAAAATCAACGGCAAAGAATACATCGTTAAAACCATCGTCACCACCGAAACGATCCGCACGATCGCCGAACGCAACGGCGTAGAAATCTACGACGTATACACCGGCTTCAAATGGATTGCCAACATCATGCGCATGAACGAAGGCAAAAAGAATTACATCGGCGGCGGTGAAGAAAGCTACGGCTTCCTGTGCGAAGACTTCGTACGCGACAAAGACGCCGTATCGGCCTGCGTCATATTGGCGGAAATTACAGCCTGGGCCAAAGACCAAGGCTTGACGCTGTATCAATTACTGCAAAAAATCTATGTAGAATACGGCTTCTCGAAAGAAAAAGGCATTTCCGTGGTGAAGAAAGGAAAGAGCGGCGCCGAAGAAATCGAAGCGATGATGAAACAATTCCGCGAAAACCCGCTGAAAGAAATCGCCGGTTCGAAAGTAACCTATTTCTACGATTACGCTTCGCTGAAAGGCATCGACTATGCCGAAAACGAAACGATTACGCTGGATATGCCCACCACGTCGAACGTACTTCAATATTTCACGGAAGACAATACGAAAGTATCCATCCGCCCCTCCGGTACGGAACCGAAAATCAAATTCTATTGCGAAGTACACTCCAAAGTGAAAAGCGCCGAAGAACTGCCCGCTGCTGAAAAAGCCGCCGAAGAAAAGATCAACCAGATCAAAGCTTCCCTGGGTATCTAAGGAAAAAAACAGACGCACACTTTCCCGCCCGCATAGGAACGGGAACCGATAAAAAAGAGAGATTGCCGCTCCGATGCGAGCGACAATCTCCTTTTTATATTCCCCCGGCAGTCTATGCGCAGAAAGGAAACAGTCCTTTTCCTCCTTCCGATTTTCAGAAACACCCTTTCCCCTCACCTTCAACTAAAAACAATGGAAACAAACTACATCACCCTGACCCCGGAAACAATCGATACCGAGCACATCTGCTGCGCCATCTCCGACAAAAAATGCCAAGAAGGCTACGCCGCCAAAAAAGCCTGGCTAAAAAAAGAGTTCGCTAACGGCTACGTATTCCGGCGTTTGGACGAGCGCGCCAAAGTATTCATCGAATACGTACCCGCCGAAAAAGCGTGGCTTCCCGTAGAAGCCCCCGGCTACCTCCTGATAAACTGCTTTTGGGTATCCGGCCGGTACAAAGGCCAGGGCCACGGCAAAGCCCTACTCCAATCCGTCGCCGACGATGGGCGCCGGCAAGGCAAAAACGGCTTGGTAACCGTAGCAGGCATCAAAAAACTCCCCTTTATGAGCGACACGCAATGGCTACGCAACCAAGGATTCGAAATCATAGAAACACTGCCCAACGGATTCTGCCTCCTGGCCATGCCACTACAACCCGAAGCCCCCGCCCCCGCTTTCAAGCCCTGCGTACAAAGCGGCGCATGTGGCCATACCGAAGGCCTGGCCGTTTATTATACCGACCGTTGCCCCTACCCGGCCTATTATATCCACAACCACCTGGCGCCCCTGGCGCAAACCAAAGGCATTCCCCTAAAAATAATCAAACTGGAAACCCGGGAAGAAGCCCAAAACGCCCCGACGCCCGCCACCCTGTTTTCCCTTTTCTACAACGGCCGGTTTATCACCACCGACCTGAGCGTATGCCTGGAGAACCGGTTCGACAAAATCGTCAAAAGATAAGCTACCGCGCCCCTTCCGCTTTCAGATCGGCCTCGCCGAAACAAAGCGGAAGCAACGAAGCGGCCGAAGGAAAAACAATCGCCTTTTCCCGACCGCACAACCACACTTCGATCGGTTCGCCCTGTCGCTGCTCGGTTTCGAGCAACACCTGCCGGCAGGCGCCGCAAGGAGAAATGCGCTCCCGGATGCCCGCTCCATCTTGCGCCACGATCGCCAACTTCCTGACAGCCACCCGTGGATAGGTGGCCCCGGCATAAAAAAGCGCGACGCGCTCGGCACAAAGCCCCGACGGATACGCGGCGTTTTCCTGATTATTCCCCGTCACGATCCCGCCACCGGCCAAAAGCGCCGCCGCTCCGACCTGAAACCCCGAATAAGGCGCATAAGCCCGCCCGGCCGCTTCCACAGCAGCCCGGCGCAAGCGCGTTTCTTCCGCCGAGAAGTCGGAAAGACTTCGTTCTTCTAACGTAATTTCCCATTGCATGGTTGCCATAAGCCGATTGATTTTCAATTTATACTCCAAACAAATATACAGAAAATTCCGATCCGGCCCTCATTTCCGAAGGGATTTCCGGAGAGATTTTCGAAGAGACTTCCACACCAGCCAACCCGACACGCCCAGCGTACAAACCTCCGCAATCGGCACATTCAGCCAGATACTCCGGATGCCCCAGATATGCGGATAAATCAAAATACCGGCCACGACAAACACCAAACCGCGAAGCATCGAAATAATAATCGACACCTTCGCGTTGCCGATTGCCGTAAAATAGCTGGATGCCAAAATATTCAATCCGTTCATCAAAAAAGCGAAACTATAAATCGCAATCCCATCCGAAGCCACCGTAAGGGCTGCACCCCCGGCCGGAAAAAAGAACGACATGATCGTCCGGCCGAACAGGAATAACACCAGAAAAAGCGTCAACCCGATCCCCATATTGACGCGGACGGCTATGCCCAACACTTTGCGGATACGTTCGTGGCGACCGGCCCCGAAATTATACCCGATAAGCGGAATAATCCCGTCGGAAATACCCAGGAAAAGCGTCACCCCGATAAACATAATGTAATTGATTGCCGTAAACCCGGCCACCCCGTCTTCGCCCAGATAAGCCATCAGGGTAATATTAAAGATGAAAACCGTAATAGCCACCGACAATTCCGAAAAGCCCTCGGACGAACCATTGTAAAAAGCTTTCCAGATCAATCGCCAACGAAATCGTCCCCGAGGCACCGATACCGGACAGCCGGGATAAAACAAATAGGGCAGACTGCAACAAGCTCCCACCGAAAAAGCCAACCCGGTGGAAAGCCCGGCTCCCTTCACGCCCATGCCAAGGCCGCCTACCAGCCAGATCGCCAAGACGATATTCAGCACCACCGTCATTCCCATCACATTCATCGCGTATAAGGGGCGCCCCATCGCCTTGATAATGTAATCGCCGAAAAACATCGCACAAAGCACCGGGAAAAAGGGAACCAGCGTACGAATATAATCGACTGCGCCGGGCAGCAACACTTCATTGGCGCCTAAAAAACCGGCGATGGGTACGGCAAAAGCATAAATCAACGCGCTAAGCACAGCCGACAACCCGACCAGGAAATAGAATAACGATGCCACCGCATCGTTCGCTTTCCGGCGATCGCCTTCTCCCAGACTGATACTCACCAAGGTCTGGCATCCGATACCGATCATAATGGCCACGGCGGTAATTAAGCTGTAACAAGGCAGAATGAGATTTACGCTGGCCAGCGCATTGGCTCCCACAAAGTGGCCCAATACCAATCCGTCGACCACCGATTGCAACCCGATAAACAACAAACCGCCGACACCGGGCAGGGCAAATTTCCAAAACAAACGTTTCAGATCTCCGTTGAGAATCCACGCTTCGCGACTTTCGTAAGTCAGCATCTTTTCACTACTCATACTTCTCTGTTTTCTATTTCTGATTCGAGGATGCAAAAGTAGATGGAATAAACCGGAAAGAAATTATCCTAGGGTAATTTCGAAATTCAAATCTGCAAAAAATACAATAAGTAAAGCCCCGTGGCAACCGAATGGTCGGCTAGACGGAAAAGCCTCCCAAAGAAAGATATAAATAACTATATAACAGCTAGTTAAAAAACTCACCTTCAGTCGTCCAAAAAAACACTGTTATCCGCTAAAAATTACATAAGCATGGAATCGGAATTGCATAAGCATGCAATCCGGATCGGATGCTTATGTATTTTTTTTCCTTGCCCATCCTTTCTGTTTTTCCGCTTTTCAACTAAATAAAAATTGACAATATGCCCCAGGCAGGAAATCCTTTTATCGGAGCCTACATACCCTGCCGCCGCCCCCCACCTACTTACCGCAATTTCGACCGGATCCGGCTCAGCGACTGCGGCGTAATCTGAAGATAAGAAGCAATATGCTTCAAAGGAACCTTATGAAACAATTCCGGACGACTTCGCATCAACGCCTCGTACTGCGCCCGGGCATCGCTCCAACTATCGTTGATAAAATAATTCTCATACTCCCGCACATAATAATCCAGCAGCTTCCGCCCCCAATTACACAATTCGAGCGATTTCTCCATCAGCTCCTCCCATTTTTCCGCCGGAAGCCGGAGCAACGCTCCATCCTCCACCAGCTCGATCTGGTACGCCGCCACCCGTCGGTAAGAAAAATTAATCATCTCCCCGTCGGATGCAAACCAAAGCGTTACATCTTTCCCGTCCCGCTCTACATAGGCACGCGCCACCCCCTTCTTCATAAACCAGACAAAAGGCTCCCGCTTCCCTTCCTGCGAAATCACCGTATGCTTTGGAAAACAAAGCAACTCCATATCCTCCAGCAAACACTCCACCGCCTCGTCGGACAAGGGATAAATCGTGCGCTGTTGCGCTATAAACTCATCCATCTCATGCATAAATTCTTCCCATATTTCAAAACATAACCTTAAAGTTAAACTTAATTTTCAGGATTACCTTCCGAAATATAGGTAAAATTCCCCGCCAAGTCGTTATATTTGCCCGAACAAACAGATATAGTGCACAATCAATCATGAAATTAACAGTACGAACCGGCCGGCTGGCCCTGCTCCTCCTCCTGCTAGCCGCCACGACCGTTGCGGCCACGGCTGCCGGACAACGCAAATTAACTTCTTACCAAAAGTATATCCGCCAATACAGCGATCTGGCCGTACGCCATCAAAAAAAATACCACATCCCCGCCAGCATCACCCTGGCCCAGGGATTACTCGAATCGGGCGCCGGACAGAGCGACCTGGCCCGGCGGTCGAACAACCACTTCGGCATCAAATGCCATGCCGACTGGAAGGGCAAGCGCGTCTATCACGACGACGATCACCGCGGCGAATGCTTCCGCAAATACAAACGGGTAGAAGATTCGTACGACGACCATTCCCGCTTTATCGCCGAACGCCCGCGCTATGCCCGTTTGTTCAAACTCAACGCCAAGGACTATAAAGGATGGGCCCGCGGACTGCAAAAATGCGGATACGCCACCGACCGCGCCTACGCCAACAAACTGATTAAAGTTATTGAAGATTACGAGCTTTACCGCTACGACAGCGGCAAATACAAACCCGGCAATAAGCCGGACAACACGGCCGCACCACTGCGGCATTACGACATTTACCGTACCCACGGCCTGATCTACGTCTATGCCAAAGCCGGCGACAGTTTCGACCAAATCGCCCGCAGCCTGCAATTCCGGGTGAAAGATTTGAAAAAATACAACGAAGTACCCGAAGATTTCCCCCTGCAAGCCGGCGACGTCGTCTATTTGGAAAAGAAAAAGAAAAAAGCCGACAAACCCCATTACGACCATGTGGTACAAGTGGGCGAATCGATGCACAGCATCGCCCAACAATACGGAATCCGGATCAAAAGCCTGTATAAACTCAACAAAAAAGACGAAGATTACGTGCCCGAAGAAGGAGATGTATTAAAACTAAGATAAATATGCTGAAAAAGTATTACCTTTGCACTCCAAATAAGTACTACAATGAACGATAAACGTTATAACCTGCGCGGGGTATCCGCCTCGAAAGAGGATGTTCATAATGCTATTAAGAACATCGACAAGGGCCTTTTCCCGACCGCCTTTTGCAAGATTATTCCCGACATACTAGGGGGAGACCCGGAGTATTGCAACATTATGCACGCCGACGGCGCCGGAACCAAATCGTCGCTGGCCTATATGTACTGGAAAGAAACGGGCGATTTGAGCGTATGGAAAGGCATTGCGCAAGACGCCCTGATAATGAACATCGACGACCTGATCTGCGTAGGCGCCGTCGACAATATCCTGGTTTCGTCCACCATCGGCCGCAACAAACGGCTGGTACCGGGCGAAGTAATCTCGGCCATCATCAACGGCACCGACGAACTGCTGGCCGAGCTGCGCGAAATGGGCGTAGGTTGCTATGCCACCGGCGGCGAAACGGCCGACGTGGGCGATTTGGTACGGACTATTATCGTAGACAGTACCGTGACCTGCCGGATGAAACGCGCAGACGTGATCGACAATAAAAATATCCAAGGCGGCGACGTCATCGTCGGCCTGGCCTCGTTCGGCAAAGCCGCCTATGAAACGGAATACAACGGAGGCATGGGCAGCAACGGGCTAACCTCGGCCCGCCACGATGTATTCGGCAAATACCTGGCCGCCAAATACCCTGAAAGCTACGACGCCGGCATCCCCGACGAACTGGTGTACTCCGGCAGCCTCAGCCTGACCGACCGGTTTGAAGAAGTGTCGATCGACGCCGGCAAGCTGGTACTTTCGCCTACCCGTACGTACGCTCCCGTCATCAAGGACGCCATCCGCAGCCTGGGCGGGAAGATACACGGCCTGGTACATTGCTCGGGAGGCGCCCAGACGAAGGTGATGAACTTCGTACACAACAAACGAATTACGAAAAACAACCTCTTCCCCGTGCCCCTTTTGTTCCGGGTGATTCAGGAGCAAAGCGGAACGGACTGGAGCGAAATGTACAAAGTGTTCAACATGGGCCACCGGATGGAAGTATACCTGGACGGCGCCTATGCCCAGGAAGTGATCGACTTGGCAGCCCGGTACGGCATCGACGCCCGTATCGTAGGCTATGTGGAAGAGGCAGAGAAAAACGAATTGATTATCGAAAGCGAGAAAGGTCGCTTTACCTATTAACTAAATGGCCGAAAACAGTTTATTAAATAAGTTAGACGGATTAGTAAGCCGTTTCGAAGAGGTCGGTACCTTGATTACCGACCCGGCAGTGATTGCCGATATGAAACGGTTCGTAAAATTGAATAAAGAATACCGCGATCTGGAAAAGATCGTCGAGGCCCGCAAAGCATACATCAACGTACTGAACGGCATCGAAGAGGCCCGCACCCTGCTGGAAACCGAACAAGACCAGGAAATGAGGGAGATGGCCCGCGAAGAGCTGGAAGCCTGCAACAGCCGCGTGCCCGAACTGGAAGAAGAAATCAAACTTCTGCTCGTACCGGCCGACCCGCAAGATGACAAAAACGCCATCATGGAAATCCGCGGCGGCACGGGTGGCGACGAAGCGGCGCTGTTCGCCGGCGACTTATACCGCATGTACGTGAAGTATTGCGAGCTGAAAGGCTGGAAAATAGCCGTATCGAGCTATAGCGAGGGAGCGGCCGGGGGATTCAAGGAAATTATCTTCACCGTCAGCGGCGAAAAAGCCTACGGTATCCTGAAATACGAATCGGGCGTACACCGCGTGCAGCGCGTACCGGCCACGGAAACGCAAGGCAGGGTACATACGTCGGCCGCCACGGTGGCCGTACTTCCTGAAGCCGATGAATTCGATGTAGAGATTAACGAAGGCGAAATCAAATGGGATACATTCCGTTCGGGAGGCGCCGGGGGGCAGAATGTAAACAAAGTGGAATCGGGCGTCCGGCTCCGCTATGTCTGGAAGAACCCGAACACGGGCGTGAGCGAAGAAATCCTGATCGAATGTACCGAAACCCGCGACCAACCCAAGAATAAAGAACGCGC
>DBFJSK010000408.1:0-8433 GCA_048403675.1 Tannerellaceae bacterium
GCTCATCGGGTGGGCCATTTGTTGGCGGCGGTAGATCCGGTTGGTGAGGCGGCGGAACTGTTCGTTGCTTTTTTCGAAACGTTCCTGGATTTTCTTCTCTGCATTGAAAGCTTTGATGATGCGCAACCCTCCCAGGGTTTCCTCGATCTGGCTCATCAAAAATCCCCATTGCTGCTGGCCTTCCAGGGATTTGCGTTTCAATTTTTTGCCTACCCGACCCATGATGTAGCCGGCCAGCGGCAGGAGGATAAGCACGAAAAGCGTCAGTTGCCAACTGATTACGATCATGCCGACCAGATAAATCAGGATGAGAATGGGATTTTTGAATAACATATCGAGCGAACTCATGATGGAGGCTTCAATCTCGTTCACGTCGCCCGATACCCGGGCGATAATATCGCCTTTGCGTTCTTCGGAAAAGAACCCGAGCGGGAGTTCGGTTATTTTTTTATTGATTTGGTTGCGGATGTCGCGTACTACGCCGGTGCGGATGGGGATCATGGTAAAAAAGGCCATATACATGGTGGCTACCTTCAGGAAAGTCATCACAATCAGGAAAATGCCCAGGATGATGAGGGTGAAAGAACCTCCGTCGGTATCCACCAGGTGATTGACGTACCAGAAGAAATTGTTTTTGAGCAGCTCCGGCAGCGCTTTCCACGATTCCCAGCTACCGATTCGGAAATTCCATTCCATAAATGTATACTGCGCCTGGTTTATCTTGAAAAGGATTTGCAAGATCGGGATAATCAAAGCGAAGGAGAACAGGTTTAGAATAGCCGAGAGGATATTGAACGCAATGTTCATCACCATGAATTTTTTATAGGGGGGCACAAAGCGCCGGAGAATACGCAGAAAATCCTTCATAATTATATAGTGTTTCTTTTTTAAGCTTGCGTGAGGGTACAAAGATACAATTCTTCCGCGGGATTTCGGGCATATCGGCCTCAATCTCTGAGGGGGAAGGGGAACCGTGCCGTCCGGCGGAATACTTATTGTCTCTTTTTTTTTCCTCGGAAAAAGATATGCTTATGCAAATCCGATTCCATAAGCATGGAATGCGAATTGCATGCTTATGGAATTTCCATTTCATAGGCATGCAATTCGCATTCCCCGGAGACATTTCCGTAACCAGCTATTTATCAAGCAATTGTAAGTAGTCGTTTTTTCTTCTTTCCTGTACCGGACTTCCTGTATTTTTTTATGCGTAAAAACGCATTTTTCGGGGGGGGAGGGAAGGCGGTTTCACCCTTCCCGGCCTCTTTCTTTCCGGCGGCGGAAGAACAGAACGCAACCGGCGTTGCTTCCTCTTTCTTTTCCCTTAGTGGCCGGAGCGACCGCTTTCCGTTATGGGAAGCAATGCCTCCAACCGATCGAGCTGTTTTTTCAAGACTGTTTTCGCCGCCGGATCGGTTTCCGAGCGATAGGCCGCACGCAAATCAGGCAAAAAGGGCAGGTAATGCGTATGCGCCACATACCGTGCGGCCCGGATACGGACGGCTGGCGAAGCGTCATACAACACTCCTTGTATCCATCGTTTGGCATCCCAGGAATGATGAGCTTCCAACCAATCCAACGTTGCGATTTTTTCGGGACTACTGCCCTGTAGTAAGGTTTGGAAACACTGGCTTTCCCGGGTTAAATCGGCCGGGGTCATCAACAATTCCCGGTCGAACAGGGCCGGTTGTACCGCTGCCGAAGCGTAAGGGATGAGCGGTTTATTCAATGTCCAGCGTACCATCCGGGGTATCATCCATAGCATGCCGGGAGTAGCTTCGGGGTGGGCGATGGAACTGAATACGCGGCCTTTGCCGAAGGAGTTGCCTACAAAGAAAGGTTTTCCGTTCGTCAGGTTGGCCGGTGCATTCCCTTCTTCGTGCACATCGCTTTCCATCGTGGCCAGGATAAGAGACGACAGCGTGTCTGCCGGGTTAGCGACGAAGACGGGGCCTTCGTAATAAATCACGTAACTGGTATCGCGACCGGCCAATTCCGGAAAAATTCGTTTTCCTTCCGGATGCAGGGTGAATTTGGCCAAGCCATGCCCGCGATTGTCATGGGCTATGTCGATGGCTTGTTGCCCGTTGAGGGCCATGCAGGTATAGCCGGGCGTGTTCGAAAAAAGATAGGCTCCGGCGCATATGCCTACAGCTCCTTTTCCGCCGGCTACAAAATCGCGGATGCGTTGGCGGTTGCGTTCGCCTAGGTTCAGATACTGGCTTTTACCGCTTCCGCCGGGAATGATGATGGCATCGAGGGAATCGAGCACCTGGTTGGCCAAATCGGAAGCGGTAAAGGTTCGTACACACATTTCCGGATCGAGCTGCAGGGCGGCAACAGTTTCCCATATGCAGGTTTGGGCGCCTCCGTGTCCGTCGAACACGCCGACGGCTATCGGACGGGAAACGGCAGAGGACTGGGGAGCAGACTGTGCAAAAAGCAGGCAGGGAAGCTCGCTTATCGTACAGATGAAGCAGAACAGGCAGTAAATCCGATAAGGTACGAGACGGTTCGTTTTCATAAGGAAACGGGATTTAAGGATATACAAAACTCAATGTTGCAAATATAAAAAAGTATTTCACGCGAAGGGGATTTGCTTGCTTCTTTAACGGATCGAAACGTCGTTTTTTGAGGGGCGCCCACCCTAAGGCGCCGTGCCACAAGCTAACCCGAAACAAAATGAGGACAAACAAACCGGCCGCAGAAAGCATAAAAGCATCCTCCTTTTTTTCGTTTATCCATGCAACGAATAGGTACTAAGCCGCATCTTCTTAAATAAGAAATCGTCAAAAGAAATCTTTTTCCTTTGGCATAAAAAGCTTTTCTCCTTACCTTTGTTTGTACCCTTTAAGGTAAGGGATAAGGAAAAAACAACAGCACATGAAAAAACAAAACTCGATGTTATGCCGCTGGAGCCAGGCGCTCCTGGCCACTTTGCTCGCCTGGATGGGGTTTTCCTGCTCCCATGAAAACGGCTGGTACGACGAACCGGCCATGTACGGCACGCCGTTTGCCCATTTCGAAATCAAAGGACAAGTGCTCGACCCGCAGAAATGCCCTGTCCGGGGCGCCCAAATCGAAGTGAAGGATCTCGATACTGCCTACCCGTGGTTAAGCAGCGACACGATTTATACGGATGAAGAAGGAAAATTCAGTTGGCAGAAAGGCGGTTTTCCCACCTTGCGGTACCAACTCATTACAAGCGGACCCGACGGCGACCGATATGCCGGGGCGTATACCCCCGATACGTCCGTTGTGGTTTTCAACCGGGAAGAAATGACCGGGGCGGAAGGCTGGTACGACGGGCGGGGCGTAAGGGATACGGTCGTCACTTTGAAAAATTTCACCGAATGGCATACTTCACCCTATACGCTTTATACGTTCCACGGGGTCGTCACCGACAAAGAGGGGCATCCCCTGGCCGGCATTCTGATTTCGACGCGCCCGGATTACCAGGCGCACGAAGGTAATTCCTCGTATGCCGCCATCACCAACGAATGGGGTAAATACGCGTTCACACTCGACAAGGCGTCGGCGGCCGAACATGTATTTTATGCTTCGCTTGCTGATTTCTGGTGGAATATGCCGGCCTACCGTCCGGATTCGGTAACGGTGGATTTCCGGGAAATCCCGCTCACGGACGCCCAGGGACTGCTTGCGGGCCGGGGCGAAAAAGAAATTAATTTTCAACTGGTGAAAAACTAAGTAAACAAAGAAGCCATGAGCCAAACGAAATCCGCCCTATTCACTCTTTGCAATCGGTTGCTCCTCGCCTTATTAGGGGTACTGGGATTTAACCTGGCCGGTTGCGAAACTTCCGTGGAATACGGAACGCCTTATGCCACGTACGCGTTTAAAGGGTGCGTGCAAGACGGGGCGGGGCGTCCCATCGAGGGCATCCAGGTAGAATGTCGTCCCGAATCGGAATATGCCTATGCGGATTATCCCCCGACGCAAACCGATGCCCGAGGTAAATTCGAGGTGGAATGCAGGGATATGCCTAACGATTGCTGGACGGTTCGTTTTGCAGATATAGACGGGCCGGTGCATGGTTCCTTTGCCGGCGATTCGGTGAAAGTGACCTTTAAAAAGGACGATTACAAAAAGGGTAAAGGAGGTTGGAACATGGGATCGGCCAGCAAAGAGATCCCCACGATTGTATTGAAAGAGAAAAATGATTGATAAACGTCCAGGACTGAAGAAACGTATCGCACTCGAATTATTTCGGAGTTTGAAAAAAAATCGTGCGAAACTACATGAATTGCATACCCTGTTTTGGGAATGTACGCTGCGTTGTAACGCTTCTTGCCGTCATTGCGGAAGCGATTGCCATGTGTCGGCCTGCCAGCCGGATATGCCGGCGGCCGATTTCCTTCGGGTGATCGACGAAATTACGCCGCATGTGGATCCGCATAAGGTATTGGTAATTTTTACCGGCGGCGAAGCGCTGATAAGGAAAGATATTGAAGCGTGCGGATTGGAATTGTACCGGCGGGGATTTCCGTGGGGGATCGTCTCGAACGGGCTGTTGTTTACCCGGGAACGGTTGAAAAGTTTGATGGCGGCCGGCATGCATACGGCCACTATCAGCCTGGACGGGTTCGAAGAGGCCCATAACTGGCTGCGCCGCCATCCGAGAAGTTTCGAACAGGCGTTGAACGCGATCTGTCTGCTGGCTGAGGAAACGGAGGTGGTATGGGACGTGGTGACGTGTGTGAATCAAAAAAACATCGGGGATTTGGCCCTTTTCAAAGATTTCCTGCTCGAAATGGGCGCGAAACGCTGGCGGATTTTCACGATTTTTCCTGTCGGGCGGGCGGCGGAAGTGCCGGAATTGCAACTTAGCGACGAACAGTTTACCTGGTTGCTGAATTTTATCCGTTTTTGCCGGCGGGAGGGTAAAATACAGGTAAGCTACGGCTGTGAAGGATTTTTGGGAAATTACGAAGGGGAAGTGCGCGATTCGATTTTTCAGTGTAATGCCGGTATCAGTACGGCTTCGGTCTTGACGGACGGATCGATTTCGGGGTGTCCCAGTATCCGGGCTAATTTCCATCAGGGCAATATCTATCGCGATAAATTTATGGACGTGTGGCAGCATAAGTTTGCTCCTTACCGCAACCGGGAATGGGCGCGTAAGGGGGAATGTGCCGATTGCAGTATGTTTCGCTATTGTGAAGGGAGCGGTATGCACTTGCACGATGACAACGGCGATTTGCTGTTTTGTCATTACAAACGCATCTTATAAACCGCAGAAACGTATCTTATAAGCCGGGATTATTGTATCTTTAAGCCGGTAAAACCTAATAAACAAACACATGAAGAACTATCTTTTCCTATGTGCCCTCCTGACGCTCGGCACGGGCGCATGGGCGCAGCAAAACGACAAGTATCCATTAGGCGAATATGTGGAACTAACCGACACCAAGCCGCACGACGGGGCTGAAATCTGGGATAAAATGCCGGCTTCGGTTCAATTTAGCTGGGGCAGCACGGATGTGCGGTATCCTAAATTAAGCGTGCCCGAGGTCAAGAAGACGGCGCGTTGGCGAACAAAAGCCTGGAAAGGTGAGCGGGTGAATGCGCAAGCGGTGGTTTGGACGAAAGACGGCGTGGAGGGGGCTACGCTGACGGCGAGCGATTTGAAAAACGGTTCGTCGGTGATTCCGGCGTCGGCCATCCGGACGAATTTCGTAGGGTATGTGATGACGGACGAATTGAATAAAGACGGCCGGGGCGGTTGCGGACATCGCGAAAATAAAGCGGAATGGGATTCTTCCATCGTGGCCGATGCGCTCGACATTGTGAAAGTGCGCGACATCGCAGCGCGTACCACCAGACCGGTATGGATGAATATCTGGGTGCCCGAGACGGCGAAAGCGGGGAAATATAAAGGTACGCTGACGCTGACGGGAAAAAATATCGATCCGATGTCTTTACAAGTGGAAGTAGAGGTGGCCGACCGTCGGTTGCCGGCGCCGGCAAACTGGAAGTATCATTTGGATTTGTGGCAGAACCCGTATGCAGTGGCCCGGTATTACCAGGTTCCGCTTTGGAGCGACGCGCATTTCGAGGCGATGCGGCCGGTGATGAAGACGCTGGCGGATGCGGGTCAGAAAGTAATTACGGCCACCATCATGCATAAGCCGTGGGCCGGACAAACGGAGGATTATTTCGACAGTATGGTGTTCCGGATGAAAAAGATCGACGGCAGTTGGGCGTACGATTATACGGTGTTCGACAAATGGGTGGAATTTATGATGAACGAGGTCGGCATCAAACAACAGATTAATTGTTATACGATGATTCCCTGGGCGCTGAGTTTCGATTATTTCGATCAGGCGTCGAACGAGGTAAAGTTTGTGGAGGCCAAACCGGGCGATCCGGAGTACGAAGCGTATTGGGGCAGCTTTCTGAAGGATTTCGCCCGTCATTTGCGGGAAAAGGGTTGGTTCGAAAAGACAACGATCGCGATGGACGAACGCAGCCTGGATGCAATGCAGGGGGCGATTGCGGTGATTCGTCGGGCCGATCCGGAGTTTAAGATCTCGCTGGCGGGAAATTATCATCCGGAGATTGAGGGTGAAATGTATGATTATTGCCTGGCTTACGGACATAACTTCCCTGCCGACGTGAAAGAGGCGCGTGACAAGGCCGGAAAAATCAGTACGGTATATACGTGTTGCAGCGAACCGTTCCCGAATGTGTTTACGTTCTCCGATCCGGCGGAAGCGACCTGGACGGGCTGGCATGTGGCCGCCGGCAACTACGACGGGTATCTGCGTTGGGCGTATAATAGCTGGACGGCCGATCCGCTGCGCGATTCGCGTTTCCGTACCTGGGCTGCGGGCGATTGTTATATTGTTTACCCGGGCGTCCGGAGCAGTATCCGGATGGAACGGCTGGTGGAAGGTATTCAGGATTGGGAAAAAATCCGTTTGCTTGGCGAAGAGTTTACAGCTCGCGGACAGCAGGCTCGTTTGAATAAGTTGAATGAGATGGTAAGCCGTTTCACTTCGGAAGGGGTAACGAAACAGGGCGTTGCGGAGATGGTACAGGAAGGGCGCGCGTTGCTGAACTCGTTTTAACAGACAAAGCGTCGTTTTTCGCCGCTTCGCCGGATTAGCCGGTGAATAAGGTAACGGGACGGTAAATGAACAGATCTTCTTATTTTGCCCTTTTTTCCTTTTTAATGATCGGAAAAGAGAGCAGGATAAGAAGATTTTTTGAAAAATGTGTTATCCGCGGAGGATAGAATAAAAAACAGGAAATTAGAAATTTAAATTTATAAATCGGTACTCGATGAAAACAAAACAGGTATGGGGAATAGTACTGCTGCTCTGCATGAGCGTCGGTTTCACGCATTGTAAAGAGGAAGAGCCGACACAACAGGCGCTTACACCGTTTAAGCTGGATAAACAGTCGTATGAAGTCATGCGAAAGGGGTATAAGCATATCGCTATCGTTAACGGAAGCGGAGAGCTGGGGATAGAGATAGCGGAACCGGCGATCTTGGATGCGAAGTATTCGCGTAATCCGGAAGAGGATTTCGGTATCCTCCGCATAGAAGGCAAAGAAAAAGGAGAAACTACATTAACTGTAACCGACCTCGTAACCAAAGAAACGGTAACGGTTGCTATAAAGGTGACGGATATTTATTTGGCTTATGAAATAAGAGAGAGCAATCATCCGGCGCTAGACGTCGGAACCGTGGTGTATCTGGTTAACAACGAGCGGAAAGATTGCTATTTCTTTCATTATGCAGACACGGAAAATAAGCTCCCGACCCTTCTCAACGCGAAAGGAACCTATCGTTTTTCGGTTCGTCTCGAACAGGGTACCGAGGGAGAGCGTAACGTGCCTTATATGACGTTAATTTATCCTTCCGATGAAAAGGGGCATTTTACAGATGCGGCTATAGCGCCTATAGAGCATCCTTTCCGGTTGGAGTTGCAGGATGGCGCCACTAATATAAACGTGGTCAATATTATTCAACATTATTTAGGAGTGAATTGGGAAGAGCTTATTTCTAACCAGCCCTACCCCAGGACGAACGTAATGAAAAGCCCTACTTTGAAAATGACTGTCGACGAGACGGATTTTTCACTGACCGGAACTCTGGATATTTTACCGTCTATGCCGGAAGGGATTTTAGAATAAAACAGCAAGAAAGCTGCCCGTTTGCGGTAGACGCATGCTTCTGTAGAAGGAAGAGGTTATAGCGTGCTATGCTTGCGGTATTTCGCCGCAGAGGTGTCGGCAGTGCGTGTGATTGCATAAAAGGCTTTCTAATAATATACCCCCGACATGCCGTCTTAAAAAAAACTCCGGAGTAGAAACAGGTAGCTGTTTCCGACTCCGGAGTTCGTGTTATTTTCTAATTTTCCCGGTGCTATGGGAGGGAATGTTTTCTTTGCAGGTCAGGCTTTTCTT
>DBFJSK010000409.1:0-2456 GCA_048403675.1 Tannerellaceae bacterium
TGCTCGATCCGATTTTCGGCCCCACCACCACCACCGGTCTGGTCGTGGCCATCGTGGCCATTGTGGTGAACGCTATCACGATTCCGATCGGCTTATGTCTGCTCAACCCGGCGACGGGCACCGATCCGACGGGAAAAAAACGCAACAACGCCTTTCTGAACGCCATCAAGCAACCGGTCGTCTGGTCGCCTATTGTAGCTGTCATCTTCGTGTTGGTCGGCATCAAGTTTCCCCCCATTCTCGACCCCTGTTTCACCCTCATCGCCAAAGCCAATTCCGGCATCGCCGTGTTTGCCGCCGGTCTGACGCTCTCGGCCCAGAAATTTACGTTTGGCAAGGAAATCTGGTACAACACCTTTGTAAAGCTGCTCCTGATGCCGGCTGCCCTCTTGGTGGTGGGAATGTTGGTGGGGCTGGAAGGCGAAAAGCTTCAGATGCTCGTTCTGGCCGGCGCCCTCCCCCCGGCCTTCTCCGGCATTATTATCAGCAGCCGTTTCCAGGTATATGTGCGCGTAGGAACATCGTCGCTGGCCGTCAGCACCTTTCTCTTTATCCTGAGCGCCCCTTTCTGGATCTGGCTCACCCGGCTGGTAGCGCCTTAACGAATAGATAACGATTTAAAAAAAACGGATATGGCTTCTACAATGAAGATAATGAACGGATGCGCCGCAGCCACGTACGTAGCCTACGCCCTGTCGGACGCCGCGACCATTTTCCCCATTTCTCCCGCTTCCGAAATGGGAGAGATGGCCGACAAATGGGCCTCGGCAGGCAAAAAGAACCTGATGGGTCAACCCCTTACCCTGCACGAGATGCAATCGGAAGCCGGCGCGGCCGGCGCCGTACACGGTTGCTTGAGCGGGGGGGCGCTTACCACCACCTTTACAGCCTCACAAGGGCTTTTGTTGATGATCCCCAACATGTATAAGATAGCCGGCGAATTGCTTCCCGCCGTATTTCATGTGACTACCCGGTCGCTTTCCGCCCACGCGCTTTCCATCTTCGGCGATCATCAGGACGTGATGGCCTGCCGCCAGACCGGCTTCGCCTTTCTGGCTTCGTCGTCGGTACAGGAATGCATGGATCTGGGATTGGTGGCCCACCTGTCGGCTATCGAAGGATCGGTGCCCTTTTGCCATTTTTTCGACGGGTGGCGCACGTCGAGCGAAATGCAAACCATTCATCTGATCGATTACGAAGCCATGCGTCCGCTGGTGAACTGGTTGAAAGTGGCCGCCTTTCGGCAAAAGGCGATGAACCCGGCCCATCCCGATATACGAGGCACGGCCCAGAATCCGGATATTTATTTTCAGAATCGGGAAGCCGCCAACCCTCTGTATAACCAACTGCCGGACATCGTAGCCGAAAATATGCGGAAAGTGGAACAGCTAACCGGCCGCTCCTACCATTTGTTCGATTACGCGGGCCACCCCGAAGCCGAATATGTGATTGTGTCGCTGGGTTCGAGTTGCGAGGTAATTGAAGAAACCGTCAATCAGCTAGCCGCCGCCGGCCGGAAAGTGGGCTTAATCAAAGTAAGGCTTTACCGCCCCTTCGCGGCCGACCGTTTGCTGAAAGCCGTCCCGGCTTCAACCCGGGTGTTGTGTGCCCTCGACCGCACCAAAGAACCCGGCGCCGAAGCCGAACCGCTCTATCAGGACTTATGTACCGCCCTGCACGACCAGCCGCGAACGATAAAGATAATCGGAGGCCGGTACGGACTTAGCTCGAAGGAATTCACTCCCGGCATGGTAAAGGCCATTTTCGACCATATGGAATCTGATGTGCCCAAACGGGTGTTTACCGTCGGCATAACCGACGACGTGACCCACCTTTCCCTCGAAGTGAACGACGAAATCGAAACGACGCCCCCCGGCATTATCCAATGTAAGTTTTTCGGCTACGGCTCGGACGGTACGGTAGGAGCCAATAAGCAAGCGGCCACCATCATCGGCGACCATACCGACAAATATGTGCAAGCATTCTTTGCCTACGATTCCAAAAAATCCGGAGGATACACCGTATCTCACCTGCGCTTCGGCAACCGCCCCATCCAATCTGCCTACCAGATTATCCGGGCCGACTACATCGCCTGCCATAAAGATACCTACGTGCGCCGGTTTGATGTGCTCGACGGGATAAAGGAAAAAGGAGTGTTCGTACTCAACTCTTCCTGGACGGCCGACGCGATGGAACGACAACTGCCCGCCGCCATGCGCCGTACGATAGCGGAAAAACAATTGCATTTTTATACCATCGACGCCGTGGGCATTGCCACCCGGGCCGGGCTGGGCGGACGTATCAATATGATTATGCAAACCGTTTTCTTCAAACTGGCCCAGGTGATGGAATTTGATAAAGCCGTCGCGCTGTTGAAAGCCTATATCACGCAGCTCTACGCCAGCAAAGGAAGCGAGGTGATCGGTAAAAATCTGGAAGCCATCGACCAAACCATC
>DBFJSK010000410.1:0-9476 GCA_048403675.1 Tannerellaceae bacterium
TGGGACGAAAAACGGCAGAAATTCATTCCGCATCTTTATCCCGAAACCTCTCCCATACCCGCCGGTTTCGATGAAAACGAAATTCATTATCACGGCGGCACGACCGTCGCGATAGAAGCCGGCTTGTTATCGGCGGATGAAATCCGGACGGTGCATGCCCGGATGCACGAAAATGTCCGGCTTTCCGGTATGCCGAGTATCGGCTTGACGCTTTATCCCACCTATCCGGAAGGATTCTTTCACGGTGGCATGTCGGCTCCTTATGTCTACCAGAACGGGGGCGACTGGACGTGGTTCGGCGGACGTACCATCCAGCAGTTGGTAGCCCACGGAATGGTGGAAGAGGCGTATGCCGACATTCGCCCCATGATCGACCGGGTGATCCGGAATCAGGGTTTTTATGAATGGTACGGCCAGGGAAACGTGCCGAGCGGGTCGGGCCATTTCAAAGGATCGGCCGGGGTATTGGCGAAAGCTATCGAAATGTTGCATGCATGGAGCCAGGCGAACCGAATCGCTTTGTAAACAAATAAAATGAAGATATGAGAAAAAGTAACTATGATAAAAGTCCGGCTACATCGGTGGAAGGCGTTCTCTGGAAAGGATGGGAAGCTATCCGCGACCGGCTTCAAACGGCTTGCCGGCCGGAAAATAAAGGGGCGCGCCATCTGCTGGTGGTAGAATGCTATCAGGGCGTCTACCACAATGAATTGCGCGTCAATCTGTCCGCTTTGGCTGCCGCTGCCTGGATCGATACCCGCGACCTTTTCAAACCTGCGGCCCGGATAGAGGCCCTGACGTATCCTTACCTTACCGACGACCGGCTGTTCGGACGTCGCGCTTCGTTATCCTATGGGGATTTCTTGGATCCCGAAAAAGTATCGGCTTGTCGCGAAACGTTGAAAACGTATGCCGGGCTGGTGATTGTGTACGGACATGGGGCGGCGGTCGTGGCGCCCGAGGCCGATACCTTGGTGTATGCCGATATGGCGCGTTGGGAAATTCAGATGCGCTCGCGTAGGAAAGAGATCGACGGATTGGGCGTGGAGAATAGGGAAGAAGCCCCTTCGTATCACTATAAAAGGGGTTATTTTATCGATTGGAACGTATGCGACGCCTTAAAAAAGCGACTGTTGCCGAAAGCCGATTACTGGTTGGATACGCACCGGCCCGGCACTCCGAAGATGATCGGCGGCGAAACCTTGCGGCGCGGACTGGAAAAAACGGCGCACCGGCCTTTTCGCGTGGTGCCTTTCTTCGACCCGGCGCCGTGGGGAGGACAATGGATGAAGGAGGTATGCGACTTGGATAAATCGCAGACGAATTTCGGATGGTGTTTCGATTGCGTGCCCGAAGAAAACAGCCTGTATCTGAAGGTGGATGGCGAACTGTTCGAAATGCCGGCCAACAACCTGGTTTTTTATCAAACCCGCGCCTTGTTGGGAGGGCCGGTAGAGGCTCGTTTCGGGCAGGATTTTCCGATCCGTTTCGATTTTCTGGACACGATGGGGGGCGGCAACCTGAGTTTGCAGGTGCATCCTACCACGCAATATATCCGCGATACCTTCGGCATCTATTATACGCAGGACGAGAGTTACTACCTGCTCGATGCCGGTGAAGGCGCCACGGTTTACCTGGGGCTGAAAACCGGCGTCGATCCGGAAGAAATGATAGCCGCCCTCCGGGAATCGGAGGCTACCGGAAAGCCGTTCGATGCCGAACGCTACGTCAACCGCTGGCCGGCCAGGAAACACGATCATTATTTGATTCCCGGCGGTACGGTTCACTGTTCCGGTGGCGAGGCGATGGTGTTGGAAATCAGTTCTACACCCAGTATATTTACGTTTAAGCTGTGGGATTGGGGGCGCTTGGGGCTCGACGGGCTGCCGCGTCCGATCAATATCGGGCATGGCTCCGAGGTAATCCAGTGGGAGCGGCAAACGGAATTTGTGCGGCGGCAACTCGTCAACCGGGTGGAACAACTGGCGGCGGGCGACGGCTGGCGGGAAGAGCGCACCGGCCTGCATGAAAATGAATTTATCGAAACGCGCCGCCACTGGTTCACCGGGAAAGTGGAACATCATACGGGGCATGGCGTGAACGTGCTGAATGTCATCGAGGGAGACGAACTGGTCGTGGAAAGTCCGGACGGCGCTTTCGAACCCTTTATCGTACATTATGCGGAGACGTTTATTATTCCGGCTGCCGTGGGTGCGTATACCATCCGTCCGTTCGGTTCTTCGCAAGGTAGATCGTGCGGCACCATTAAAGCGTATGTCCGTTTTAAATCTTAATCTTTCTTTACCATAAAAAAAAAGACCACCATGTATACATCAGATCAGCGGATTGTAATGACGCTCGATGCCGGAGGAACCAACCTGGTATTCTCCGCTATCCGCGGCGGGCGGGAAATCGTTGCTCCCGTCGTGTTGCCGGCGGCTGCCGACCGGTTGGAAACCTGCTTGGGGAATTTGGTGAAAGGCTTCACCGCGGTGTACCGGGCGTTGCCGGAGGCTCCGGTAGCGATTAGTTTTGCTTTTCCCGGGCCGGCCGATTATGCAGCCGGCATTATCGGCGATTTGCCTAATTTTCCCTCGTTCCGCGGGGGCGTCGCCCTCGGGCCTTTATTGGAAGACCGGTTCGGCGTACCGGTGTTTATTCACAACGACGGTAATTTGTTTGCCTACGGGGAAGCCCTTGCAGGGTGGCTGCCCGAAGTGAACCGCCGCTTGGAAGAAGCGGGCAGTCCCAAACGGTATAAAAATCTGTTGGGAATTACGCTCGGAACCGGATTCGGGGCCGGCGTGGTCGTTAACGGCGAATTGCTTACGGGCGATAACGATTGCGGGGGCGATGTGTGGTGCTTGCGGAATAAGAACTATCCGGAATATATCGTGGAAGAAAGTGTCAGTATCCGGGCTGTACAACGCGTGTATGCCGATGGTTCGGGCGACTTGTCGCCACTGACTCCGAAAGCGATTTATGAAATTGCCGAGGGAGTGCGTCCCGGCGACCGCCAAGCGGCTGCCCAGGCGTTTGCCGAGCTGGGTGAGATGGCCGGCGAAGCGATTGCGACGGCTGTTACGCTGATCGACGGGCTGGTCGTGATCGGGGGAGGATTGTCCGGAGCCGCCCGGTATATCATGCCTGCGCTCTGCAAGGAACTGAACGGTACGACCGGCATGCGGGACGGGAGCCGTTTTAACCGTTTGCAAATGCAGGTTTTCAATTTGGACGATCCGGCCCAGTTCGATCGGTTTGTCCGCAGGGAAACGGTGCCGGTCGAGGTGCCCGGTACGAATCGTAGGGTGGCTTACGATCCGTTTAAGCGGATCGGCGTAGCGATCAGCCGCCAGGGGGCGAACCGGTCGATAGCGATGGGGGCCTACGGCTATGCGCTGAACCATTTGGACGGAAACTCCGGCGATTTTTACTTCGAAAGGAAAAAATAACAAAGAAAAAATACGAGATCGATGAAGAACTATTTCGTTTCATGTATAGGGCTTTTAGCGGGAATCGGTTTCCTTTCCGCTTGTATGCCTAAGGTGGCGCAACCGGAACCGGAAGCACTGTCTGCCTATGTAGAGCCGCGTATCGGAACCGCCCATTGCCGCTGGTTTCATTTTACGCCGGGAGCACGTCCTTTCGGCATGGCCAAACCGGCCCCTTCTACCAACGGCCATATGGGAAATCAGTCGGGGTGGGAGGCCACCGGCTATGATTACCGCGATACCACCATCGACGGGTTTCCCTGCCTGCACGAGTTTCAGGTGGGCGGCATCGTTTTGATGCCGGCTCGGGGAGCTTTGAAAACTGTTCCCGGCCCTGTAGGCGATACCACCGGCATCGGGTATCACGCCTCGTTCGACCGGAAAGACGAGATTGCAACGGCCGGCTACTATGCCGTCCGGTTGAAAGATTCCGGGATAAAGGCCGAACTGACAGCTACGCCGCGGGTGGCTTTCCAGCGTTTTACCTTCCCCGCAGGCGAAGAGAGCCGTATCCTTTTCGATATTGGCAACCGCCAGGGGGAAAGCGGGGCTGTGGCTGACGCCGAGGTGGAGTGGACGCCTGACGGCCGGGTGGAAGGTTTTGTAGTAACCCAGCCCGAATACGTGAAAAAATACCAGCCCGGCGCTACCGTGCCGCTTTATTTTTCGGCCGTGGTGGATAAGAAACCGGTGTCCGGGGGAAGCTTCAACGGGGAAACCGTGCATCCGGACGTGCGTCAGGCCGGCGGCGTGGGGGCCGGGGTTTACCTGACTTTCCGGACGGACGAGCAGGAAGCGGTAACGGCTAAAATCGGGTTGTCGTATACCTCGGTCGAGAACGCCCGCCTGAATCTGGAAACGGAGGCGGCTACCGCTACTTTCGACGAGGTAAAGGAGGCTTCCCGCCGGATATGGGAAGAGTACCTGGGACGTATCCGGGTGGAGACGTCGCGGAGGGAAGATAAGGTGAAGTTTTATACCGGTTTGTATCATGCTTTGTTGGGCCGGGGGCTGGCCAGCGATGTGAACGGGGCGTATCCCCGCCATGACGGCACGGTCGGGCAGATTCCGTTGAAGGCCGGAAAACCGGTGCATAATTTATACAATACGGACGCTGCCTGGGGCGCCCAATGGAACCTGTCGCAGGTATGGGCCTTGGCTTATCCGGAGTATTACGCCGATTATATCAACAGTCATTTGCGGGTTTACCAGGATGCCGGGTGGCTGGCCGACGGGATTGCCAACAGCCGGTATGTGTCGGGGGTAGGTACGAATTTGCTTACTACCTTGCTGGCCGGGGCTTATCAGTGCGGCATCCGCAATTTCGATGTGGCGCTGGGGTACGAAGCGGCATTGAAAAACGAGTTGGAGGGAGCCGACCGACCCCTGGGGGCCGGAAAGGTGGATACGGAGTATTTTGTAAACTACGGGTATGTGCCTCATCTCGACAAGGGCGACGGCCCCGATGAGGCGTTTATGTTTTCCGCCTCCCATACCTTGGAGTATGCGTATAGCGCCTGGGCGGTGGCTCAATGGGCGAAACAATTGGGTAAAACCTCCGATTACGAAAAGTTGATGGAGCTATCCAAAGGCTGGGAGCGCATTTATGATCCGTCTACGGGGTTTGTACGTCCGAAAAAGAAAGACGGCGCGTTTATCGAACCTTTCAATCCCATGCAGGTATGGCGGGGGTTCCAGGAGGGAAATGCCTGGCAGTATACTTTTTATGTGCCGCACGATGCGAAAGCGCTGATTGCCAAGGTAGGACGGGAAGAGTTTAATCAACGGCTGGATAGTATTTTTACCGTGTCACGGAAGCTTATTTTCAGCGGAGGCACCGAAGTGGGCGCTTTCGCCGGGTTGCAAACCTTATATAATCACGGCAATCAACCTTGTTTACATATCTCTTGGTTGTTTAACGAAGCCGGACGGCCTTCGCTTACCCAACATTGGGTGCGGGCTATTCTGAATGAGTTTTACGGTACGGAGGGGATTCACGGGTATGGATACGGGCAGGATGAAGATCAGGGGCAATTGGGCGCCTGGTACGTCATCGCCTCGATGGGGCTTTTCGATGTGAAGGGTTTGACTGATACGGAGCCTTCTTTTGCCTTGGGCAGTCCGCTTTTCGACAAAATGACGATCCGGTTGCATCCGGATTATTATAAGGGAAAAGAATTTGTCATCCGAACCGTCGGCAATAGTCCTGAAAACAAGTATGTACAGCAGTTCCGCCTGAATGGACGGCCGCTTGCCGAAACGCGGATTCCTTTCGCGGTTCTTACCGCAGGGGGATGTTTGGAAATGGATATGGGAGATACGCCCAGGGATACTTATTAAACTTACACGCGCTATGGAACAACATCAAGCCGCTGCCGGTAAGGCCGTGTATCCGATCCTGTTCGGTTTCTTTGTGATGGGATTTGTAGATGTGGTAGGCATCGCCACGAATTATGTGAAAGTCGATTTTGCGCTTTCCGATACGTTGGCCAATCTGATCCCGATGATGGTATTTGTTTGGTTCGCCCTCTTTTCCATTCCTACCGGTATTTTGATGGGAAAGGCGGGGCGGCGCAATACGGTCGCCCTGGCGATGGCGATTACCGCCGCCGCTATGTGCATGCCGCTCTTTTTTTACGATTTCGGATGTATCTTGTTGGCGTTCGCGTTGCTGGGCATAGGCAATACGATGTTGCAAGTGTCGCTCAATCCGATGGTGGCGGCGGTAGTAAATGCCGGCAGAATAACCAGCGTGCTGACGTGGGGGCAGTTTATCAAAGCCGTTTCTTCTTTCCTCGGCCCCATTCTGGCGGGGGCGGCGGCCTCTTTCTTGGGAGATTGGAAATGGATCTTTCTGGTGTATGCCCTCACTTCGCTGTTGTCGATGCTTTGGCTGCTCGGGACGATTCCGGGGGATGAAAAGATTTCTGCAGATAAAAAGATTCCTGAGGATAAAAAGGTTCCCGGAAAGGATGAAATTCACGGAAAGGAAAAGGGGACGGAAACGAATACCTCTTTTTTCGGTACGATCGCCTTATTTAAGGATCGCTATATTCTGGCTCTTTTTCTGGGTATCCTGTTGATTGTGGGGATCGATGTGGGGCTGAATACGACGATACCCAAATTGCTGATGGAAAAAACGGATATGCCGTTGCAGGAAGCGGGTTTGGGCACGAGCCTTTATTTTGCGGCCCGTACGGGGGGCGCTTTTATCGGGGCTATCCTTTTGGCGCGCCTGCCGGCCGCCCGGTTCTTGCAATATAGCTTGTGGGTGGCTGTCGTCTGCTTTGTCGGCTTGTTGTCGGCTGAGACTCCGGCGGTGATTTTCGGTATGATCGTGGGCATCGGATTGGCTTGTTCGAATGTGTTTTCCATTTTGTTCTCTTTTGCTTTGCAGCATAAGCCGGAGCGGGCGAATGGAATTTCGGCCTTGATGATTATGGGGGTGAGCGGGGGCGCTTTGATTACGCCGCTGATGGGCGTCGCAGCGGATGCTTTCGGACAGATTGCGGCGCTTTCGATTCTGTTGGTTTGCCTGCTTTACATTGGCTTTTTATCTTATAAAGTATAGCGCTTGCGAGAACGTATGAATGCTATCGGTTGTGAATTTTAAATGAATATACTTATGAAAATACGTCATTTTTTAGGAATGGGCTTGGTTTTGTTAACCGGAGTTTTATCGGCTCAGCCCGCGGCGGCTCCTGCTTCATCGGCAGTGGAAGCCCGTGTATTGCCGGCTGTTTATAAATCGAAAGACGGTCTCACGCAAAAGGTACAGCTTACGCTTCATCATGTAGGGCAGCCGGTAACGGCCACGGTCCGGCTGGGAAATCAAACCCGGAAGGCAAAGTTGGAGCAGGGGAGTAATTGCATTGTTTTCGAAGTCCCTGAAGTACGTCAGACCGAGGACTTGCCCCTGATCGTCACGAAGGGAAAAGCCTGCGAATCGTCCACCGTCACGGTGGGGCCGGTGCGCCATTGGCAGATGAATATGGTACAACATACGCATACCGACATCGGGTATACGCGTTCGCAGATGGAGATTTTGGCGGAACATCTTCGGTATATCGATTATGCGCTGGATTATTGCGATGCGACGGATGATTATCCGGAGTATGCCAAATTCCGCTGGACTTGCGAAATTGCGTGGGCCGTAAGCGAATATTTGAAATGCCGCCCGGCCGAACAGATCGACCGGTTGAAAAAACGGGTGAAGGAGGGACGGATCGAGCTGGCTACCATGTATCTGAATTTCGATGAATTGCCCGATGAACAAACCTTGGCGGCGTCCTTGTATCCGATCAAGCAGTTCCGGGAGCAGGGGATGCGCGCGGAAGTGGCCATGCAGGACGATGTGAACGGGATCGGTTGGTGTTTCAGCGAATACTTTGCCGATGCGGGCGTGAAATATGTGAATATGGGTACGCATGGTCATCGCGCTTTGATTTGTTTCGACAAGCCGACTGTCTTCTGGTGGGAATCGCCGTCGGGGAAGAAGGTGCTGACTTACCGCGCCGAACATTATAATCAGGGTAATTTCTTCGGCATTCATACCGACGATTTCGAACAATTTGAAGAGCGCGTGCTGACTTATCTGGATCAGATGCAAGCCAAGAATTATCCTTTCGATGTGCTCGCCGCCCAACATTCCGGTTATTTTACCGACAATGCGCCTCCTTCTACCAAAAGTTGCGAGATGTTGAAAAAATGGAATGCGAAATATGAATGGCCTAAATTGCGTACGGCGGTGGCCAGCGAACTTTTCAAGGAGGTGGAAACCCGGTATGCCGATAAAATTCAGACTATCCGGGGGGCATGGCCCGATTGGTGGACAGACGGTTTTGCTTCCGGGGCCCGCGAAGCGGCTGTTTCCCGCCTGACGCATTCCGATGTGATCGCCAACCAGGCCGGGCTGTCCTTTGCCAAAATGTTGGGTGCGAAATTGCCGGCTGATGTGGGCGAACAGATCGATGAGATTAATAAAGCTTTGTTGTTTTACGACGAGCATACGTTCGGGCATAGCGAGAGCGTACGGAATCCGTACGGGCTGGAAACCTGGGAACAACGGTCGTTGAAACAATCGTATGCCTGGGAGGCTTACCGCCGGTCGGGTTTGCTGGGCGAAGTTACGTTGGGGTTGTTGCAAGCGTTTGTCCCGAAGGCGGAAGTTCCTTCGGTCGTGGTATTCAATACGTTAAACTGGAGTTATAGCGGTATTGCGAAGGCGTATATCGATCATCAGATTTTGCCGCGCGACAAAGCGTTTGAAATTGTGGATGCAGCCGGTCGGGTGATTCCCTCTCAAGCGGGCGAGAGCCGTTCGGACGGCACGTATTGGTCGTTGTATGTGAACGAGGTGCCTGCGCTGGGGTATGCGCAATATTATATCCGGGTAAAGGACGCGCCCCGGCCTTCCATGCCGTCGGCTACGGTTTTAACGGAAACCCGGGTGGAGAATCCTTGGTATGCAATCGATTTTAATCTGCGCAAAGGCACAATTTCGGGGTTGTTCGATAAAGAATTGGGAAAAGCGCTGCTGGCTCCGCAGGCTACGTGGGAGTTTGGCGAATTTATTTATGAGCTGATCGACAGCCGTCATCCGATGGAACAGTACCGCGCGCCGCAGTTTTTGCGTCGTCGCCCTGAAAAGATGCGTTTCGAAGCCTATGAAAAGGGGGCTATCTGGGATACGTATCGTTTCCGCGGCGAGACGGCGGCCGGACGTGATGCGGATAATCTGATGGTGGAATTCCGGGTGTATCAGGTGGAAAAGAAAATCGAAGTGGTTTACCGGTTGCGTAAGAAGGCGGTGACCGATCCGGAAGCGGTCTATATTGCTTTCCCGTTCGAGGTGGCCGGCGGAAAGATCCATTTGGATGTACCGGGCGGGACAATAGAAGCGGGCGTCGATCAGATTCCCGGGTCTTCCAACGATTGGTATACGGTGCAGAATTTTGCTACGGCCAGGGGAACCGCTTCGCAGGT
>DBFJSK010000411.1:0-4298 GCA_048403675.1 Tannerellaceae bacterium
GGTTGAACTTCTCGCGTCCGGCCGCTCAGATTCTGGGTCAGTATTATCAATTCATCCGCCTCGGATTCGAAGGATACAAGCAAGTACAGTACAACAGTATGCAGATTACCAAATACCTGCACGACCAGATCGCTCAGATCGGCCCGTTCGTGAACTACAGCGAAGATGTAGTGAACCCACTCTTCATCTGGTATCTGAAACCGGAATATGCACATACGGCCAAATGGACGCTGTACGATCTGCAAGACAAGTTGCAACAAAGCGGCTGGATGGTTCCGGCCTATACGTTGCCTGCCAATTTGCAGGATTATGTGGTGATGCGCGTCGTTGTGCGCCAAGGATTCAGCCGCGATATGGCCGACCAGTTGCTCGGTGATATCCGCGGTGCTGTGGCCGAACTGGAAAAACTGGAATATCCTACCACGACCCGCTTGGCACAAGATAGAAACATTGCCGTCAAAGGTAAAGTCTATACGCATACCGGCGGCGATAAAGCTCAAACGAATCAACATACCCAGGCTGCTCAAACCAACCAGGCTCATCAAGCCCACGACGTAAAACAAGCCGGCGGCGCTCAACAAGTTAAATAAAGTAAGGTTGATTTGCTGAGAATTGATTTTAAAAAAAGATAAGGCCCGGCATCCCGGCCAGCCATCCAAGGAGAGTAACAGATGAGCGAATGTTTGATCGACAGAAAGCTCGCTTTCGTAAGCCCTATCAGGGCGTTTCCCCCTGGAACTCCGGGCGTAGGGCCTTATCCCTTTTTTTCGGTCGTACCTTTTATTACACTATGATAGTTATGGATAAAAAATTTTCTGTCTCCCAAATCAAAGAGATTGCCCAGGAAGCCTACGAAAAAGTAAAAACCGATACAGGCGGCAAGAATGCCGACTATATCCCTTATCTGGCCAATATCGACAAGAACTTATTCGGCATCAGCATTTGCCTACACAACGGCGAAGTAATCCAACTGGGCGATTCGGAATACCGTTTCGGCATCGAATCCGTCTCGAAAGTACATACCGCCATTCTGGTACTCCGCCAATACGGAGCCGAGAAACTACTGCAAATGATCGGCGCTGATGCTACCGGTTTGCCTTTCAATTCGATCTTCGCCATCCTGCTGGAAAACGATCATCCTTCCACGCCGCTGGTCAATGCAGGCGCCATCACGGCCTGTAGCATGGTGCAGCCGGTGGGCGATTCCGACAAAAAATGGGAAGCCATCGTATCGAACATCACCGACCTGTGCGGAAGCGCGCCTCAGTTGATCGATGAATTGTACAAATCCGAATCGGCTACCAACTTCAACAATCGCTCGATTGCCTGGTTGTTGAAGAATTACAACCGCATTTACGACGATCCGTCTATGTCGCTCGATCTGTATACCCGTCAGTGCTCGCTCGGCATCACGGCAGCCCAGCTTTCCATTGCTGCGGCTACGGTGGCCAACAACGGCGTCAATCCGGTGACGAAAAAACAGGTATTCGACGCTGCTCTGTCGCCCAAAATCATCTCCCTGGTGGCCACGGTAGGTTTCTACCAACATACCGGCGACTGGATGTATACTTCCGGCATTCCGGCTAAAACCGGCGTAGGGGGAGGTGTGATGGGTATTTTCCCGGGCCAGTTCGGCATCTCCGCTTTTGCGCCTCCTTTGGATGATGCCGGCAATTCGGTGAAAGCCCAGCTTGCCATTAAATATATTATGAATAAAATGGGATTGAACGTGTTCAGCGGCGATCGGGTGACGATAACCGACTAAAAATACTCTTCCCGGCGAAATTCCCGTCCATTCACGATACCGGCGTTTCGGAGCCGACCTAAATCCGCCTACCGGACGCCGGACTCAAAAGGTGCAGAAAAGAGATCAACGCGTAGCGTATCCTTTCTGCATCTTTTCTGTGCGCAGTGGCAACATCCTATCTGCCCACCCAGCGCGGCGCACCCTTAGCCGCACGGCGCATGTCTTTATCCGCTGTGCTTATTCTACCTCTCCGGGCGCTTCGGAAGAAGTCCTATTTTCGGGGGTATCCGGGGTATTTTCCTGGCGGGCAGCCTTGTCTTCTGCGGCAGAAGCCGTTGCATTTCCGGCAGTGGCCCGCGGGTTTCCTTCAGCCGCCCCTCTTATGCTTGCCTCCACCTCTGCGGCGCTTTTCTCTGCTGCCGCCCCGCTGCCGCCGGCCGCCCGGACATGAGCCGCCGTCTGTTTTTTCACTTCGGCCAGTTGAGCCTCCGCCTGCTGTTTGAGCTGTTGGTAATATTCCTCTTTCCGCTTATTGGCCGTTTGAACCAGGCTGGTGACGTACACCGTGAAAATGGGGAACATCATCATGCCCAGCGCTGCCAGTAGCACCGACAAAACGCGCCCCGTAGGGGTAACGGCGATAATATTCGAGCCGACTGTGGTAACGTCCATAAAGGCCCACCACAAGGCGTCCCAATAATCGGTTACCAGGGTGTTGACCTTATGTTCGAGCACATAAAAAATCAAGCTCGAAAAGTAGACGGTGGCGAACAACATGGTAATATAGGAGATGAACAGCCCCGAAGCTTTATTGTACGATAACCACCCCACCACGATAGCCAAGGCGTAACCGCCTCTGACCAAGGGGATGAAGCGAATAAAATACATCACTTCCTGGGAAAACTGAATATCGAAGTAACTGATGATGTTCTGATAAGGAATGGCCACGAGCAGAAAAATGAAATGCGTGCGGATATAACGCATTTTATCTTTCGATAAGAAAAATTCCAGAAAAAAATCGAACAGAAAAAACAAGCAAATCCAGAGTTGGATTTTCAAATAAGAGGTCTGCGTATAAAACTGGATATTCTTGAACGTATCGATGGAGATACTGATGACCAGGAATAGCGACAATAAGAGGATAATAACGTGCATAAAACCATACACTCCCCTTTTACGCAATCCGATGTCAGAAACAGCCGTTCGCATAAGCTTCGGTTTTTTATGAGTTAAACAATCTAATGATCCGGTTACAGACAACAACCGGTTTGAAAAAATTGTTTATCGGCTCTATTTGTTAATTAACCTAGTTTGACATTCCGCACCCGAAACATCTCCCCCCCTTCCCTGTTATAAACTGTAGATTAAACTAAAGAGAAGAAATTCTCGCTTAAAAACTAAATTCTATGGCAAATATTAACAAAGCAGTGAAACTGGGAGTATTTACTCTCGCAATCATGAACGTAACGGCAGTCGTCTCCCTGCGCGGACTACCGGCTGAAGCCGAATACGGACTGAGTTCGGCCTTTTACTACCTCTTCGCAGCGGTGGTATTCCTGATTCCTACCTCGTTGGTAGCCGCCGAACTAGCCGCGATGTTTCAAGACAAGCAAGGCGGGGTGTTCCGTTGGGTGGGCGAAGCTTACGGCAAGAAACTAGGCTTCCTGGCCATCTGGTTGCAATGGATTGAAAGTACCATCTGGTACCCCACCGTGCTGACGTTCGGCGCTGTGGCGATTGCCTTTATCGGCATGGACCATCCGGAAGACATGGCGCTGGCCAATAACAAATTCTACACCCTGGTTATCGTGTTAATCATTTATTGGCTGGCCACTTTCATCTCGCTCAAAGGCTTGAGCTGGGTAGGAAAAGTAGCTAAAGTGGGCGGATTGGTAGGCACGATCATCCCGGCCGCCTTGTTGATTATCCTGGGGATCGTATTCCTGGCCTCGGGCGGCCATTCGAACATGGACTTCCATAGCAACTTCTTCCCGGACTTCACCAAATTCGACAACCTGGTGCTCGCCTCCAGTATCTTCCTGTTTTACGCCGGGATGGAAATGGGCGGTATCCACGTAAAAGATATGATTAACCCGGCCAAAAACTATCCGAAAGCTGTCTTCATCGGCGCCTTTATTACCGTCATCATTTTCGTGCTGGGCACTTTTGCCCTGGGTATCATCATCCCGGCCAAAGACATCAACCTGACGCAAAGCTTGCTGGTGGGTTTCGATAATTATTTCCGGTTTATTCATGCCTCCTGGTTATCTCCCATTATCGCCGTGGCCCTGGCTTTCGGCGTACTGGCCGGCGTATTGACCTGGGTAGCCGGCCCGTCGAAGGGTATCTTCGCAGTGGGCAAAGCCGGTTATCTGCCTCCTTTCTTCCAAAAATCCAATAAGATCGGCGTACAGAAAAATATTCTTTACCTGCAAGGCGCAGCCGTTACACTGCTCAGCTTGCTGTTTGTGGTGATGCCGTCGGTACAAAGCTTCTACCAGATTCTTTCGCAGTTGACGGTGATCCTTTACCTGATTATGTATATGCTAAT
>DBFJSK010000412.1:0-2446 GCA_048403675.1 Tannerellaceae bacterium
GATTTCGGAATCCCTTTGCCGGTGTCGGAAATATCGATGCGAACTGTTTTTTCGCGTTCTTCGATAAGGTAGGTTATCTCGCCTTGTCCTTCCATCGCATCGACCGCATTTTTCGTCAGATTTTCGATGACCCAGGCAAAAAGCGCGTCGTTCACTAATACTTCCACCGGATGGCCCACCAGGTGTAAATGTACCTTTACTTTGGAAGAAATACGCGTTTGCATATAGTCGAGCGCTCCTCGAACCGATGCATTAATATCGACCGGCATCGGGTCGGGATTGGAACCGATTTTAGAAAAACGTTCCGCAATCATCTCCAGGCGTTTGACGTCTTTTTCCATTTCATTCAACAGGGTCGGGTCAATCTCTTTCGTACGGAGATATTCCACCCAGGCAATCAGCGAAGAGATGGGCGTGCCGAGCTGGTGGGCCGTTTCTTTCGACAGGCCTACCCATACTTTATTCTGTTCGGCTTTCTTCGTACTGGCCAGCGCCAGGAAGGCCAGCAGAATGAAGATGAAGACAACGGATAATTGGGCGTACGGGTAAATCAAAAGTCTTTTCAGAATGGTGGAATCGTCGTAATAGAGGTATTGGAACGTACCGTCTTCCATATCGATCACGATCGGCAGGTTTTTCCCTTTCAGCTCGCGTACTTTCTTTTGGAGGAAAAGATCGGGAGCTTTTTCGGGCACAGCCAGGTTATTATAAGAAAGCACGCTGTCTTTTTCATTGCAAAGGATGACGGGGATGGAATTGTTGCCTTGGATAATTTTCAGAATCAGGTTCATGTTCAGACTGGGATTCTCGCTGGTCATCACCCGGGTAGCTTCGCTCCATACTTCGATTTTCTGTCGTTCTTCCTGGGCCAGATTTTTTATCAGCATATCCGATACGACTACCGAAGCAATCGCAATCAGGATGGCTGTAAAAATAAAAGCCAGCTTTAGCCGTTGGCGCGAATCGTATAGACTGTTCATAGCGACGTTTCTTTCTAAGTATACCTCTTATTATAACGCAAAGAAAGGGGTTTTATTTCGGTTTTCTGCACCCGACAGGCAAATAAAAAGGAGCTATGCGGCAGCCGGGAAATTTATTTTATTTATTTTTGTAAAAAGAGTCCTTGTTTTTCCGGCTATGCCCGCATATAAAAAATCACTAGGTAAAAAATAAAGAAAGTATAGAATCGCCATGGAAGTAAAGACATCATCGAAAACGAAGGATTATTCCGCCACGTCGACGACTGTATTGGAAATACTGAATCTGTTAAGAGTCGACCAATTACTGATTGAATCGCAAGATATGTCTTTATTCTACGAAGAGAGACGGCAAAAAGGTCAACTGAGCCATCAAGCGATTATTAAACAACAAAACAAGAATGTCGATCTGGAAGTGCAGATCGACGATTTGTATCAAGAGATGAAAGGTCATTTTTGCCTTCAGCTCAATCCCCAGACGCGATTTTCGGTTTCGTACGAGAATTTCGTTGCTACTGCCCAACTGAATCATATTTATCAAAAAAAATTTACGGGTAAATGGGGGCAATTGTCGCTAATCCAATCGAGCGGCCTTTCGGAAACCGGTCGGTCGACATTACTTCGTTCAGACACGACGCTGAAATATACGCACAATAAAATGACGGCCAGCCTTACAGCCACGAATCTTTTAAATCGGCAAGATTCATATTTTTCTTACCGTGCAGGGGGAAGCGGAAATACCGAATGGAATTTACCGGATCCGAAGAAAACGCCGGACGTGGTTAACTTCCAACCCTTATCGTCCGAGCAACCGGATGCTTTTTCATTGAATGCCCACTTTCCACTTTTGGGTCAGGATACGGAGAACAAGGGCTGGACGGGGGCCATCGATGCGGAATTGAAATTGAGCACCCACCAGTTCGAACCGAGCCTGGGCAAATTATCCTTTACTTTAAGTGGTGGAAAAAAGCAAATAAAATCGATCAGCGGTACCATCACGTATAAAAAAGACGTTCTCCGGCTGGATTTGAAAGCAGACATGATTCAATCGGGCATCGGTTTCAGCGTAGAGCATGCACACATTACTCATCAGAATACTTACACTTTCACTTACTCCATCAAAACATGGAAATTCAATTTGGGAGCGACTGTCTCTCCTACCAATTATCAAGCCAAGGCAGAAATACAAAAAGAATTAGGAAACGATCGCGGCGCTTTAGCCATCTATGTGAACAAGGGAGCGCGTGATTGGAGATTCGGATTCAATCTTCTCTACCGATTCTAAAAAGGCAAAAAAGAAGAGCGTGTTCAGTCGCTCAGGACTGTCCACGCTCTTGTTGTGAAATACGCATTTCCCACTTATCGCAAGCGTACTGATGCGCGTTATTTTTTACTTTAGTATTCTTTTCTCCTTGTTCGCCCGTCGGCAGGTTACTTATGGAGCGTGCCGGCTTGACCGGACGCTCCAT
>DBFJSK010000413.1:0-8582 GCA_048403675.1 Tannerellaceae bacterium
CCGCCCAATTGACTACGTGCTCCCGATTTGTCTTTTATTAAAGAATCCTTTTTATTTCCTCCAGCGACCGAACCGTGAATGTAGGCATGAAATCGCCCGGCGGCAACCCTTCCGGGTTCAGCCAGAGTTGGTCTATTCGGGATTGGTAGGCGCCCGTGATGTCGGCTTCCCAGCTATCGCCGATCATAAGGCTCTCCCGGCGGCGGGAGTTGGTGTTTTTCAGGGCGAAGTCGAAAATGCCTTTATGCGGTTTTTGGATATTCGCATCTTCCGACAGAATCATGCGTTCGAAGTAAGGAGCGAGTCCGGAATTGGATAGTTTCAGGAATTGTACTTCGCGGAATCCGTTCGATAGGATAAACAACCGGTAGGAGGGACGAAGGTACTCCAATAGTTCCATCGCCCCCGCGACAAGACGGGTTTTCGTCGTTGTGCGTTGTAGGAAATCGTTGTTTACGGCCAGTACCTCTTCTTTCTTTTCGATACCGGCGGGGCGGAGCACGTAGCGGAAACGTTCCACAATTAAGGTCTGGCGGTCGATCTGCCCGTCGCGGTATTGTTGCCACAGATGGAGGTTATGAGGCATATAAACCGCAAAGAAAGCCTCGAATGAGGCGTAATACCGATCCAGACGGTAGTCGGTATAAAGCTCTTCGAGGCATTCCTTATTGTTGTGATACGTATCCCAGAGGGTATCGTCGAGGTCGATGAACAGACTTTTATATTTCATTAGCCTACTTCGATAACCAAGTATTTGCCCAGGCTCCAGAACGCTTTTTCGTCGGTGATTTTAAGCGTCAGGTTGCCGTCTTCGTCTTTCACGAATTCGTAGGAGCCTTCCGGATGGTTCGATTTCAGTTTGGCTTTGCCGGCGAACAGCGGAATTTCATTTACTTCCCGTACGTCGATCGAGATGAAATAGTCCTTATTGAATCCGCTCTGCAATACTTTCGATTTGGCAAATAAGCCGCCGCCGGTCAGGATTTTCTGATCTTTCAGCTCTTTGGAGGTGCCGAAGCAATAATAAGCCGTGTTGAGGGCTTTGTCCTGGGTGCTCAGTTTTTCGGCTTGCACCTGAGCTGTAGTCGAGAGGTTCTCCACATCTTCGTTGAGGGAGGTTACCATTTCGTCGAGTTCCTGGATGCGCACGTTTTTCTTCGCCAGATCTTCCTGCAAAGCGACGATCATCGTGGCTTTCTGGTCGAGTTCGGACGAGAGCCGGTCGATGGTTTTTTTCAGGGCTGCCGACTGGATGCCGCTCTTTTTCAGTTTAGCTTGCAGGTCGGCGATTTGCTCCTTATTCTTTTTCAACGTCTCGGTAATCAACTGCATATTTTGCTTGATCTGATCCCGCTTGCTTTGCGTCAGTTCGCCGCCGGTTTGTTGCTGGATGTTCAAATAGTTTTCAGCATCGCGTATGGATTGGAAATCGGCTTCTACTTCATTCAGAGTAGTCAACATGTCGTTCAGTTCGTCTGTATTTTTGGTGTTCTCTATGCGCAACGAATCGTTTTCCGCTTTCAGCTTTTTATAATCAGCCGAATTCTGTCCGCAGGAGGCCAGCATGGCTGTGCAGATACATACTAATAATACCTTTTTCATGTTCATTCTGTTGTTAAGTTACACATCAATTTCTGTCTCTTTGTCTTTCTTATCTTTTAAGCCTGCTAATACGATAACAATTTCGCCTTTCGGTTCGTTCAGCGTGAAATGGGCGGCTACCTCTTCCAAGGTTCCGCGTACGGTCTGTTCGTGTATTTTCGAGATTTCGCGCGAAACGGATACCTGGCGGTCGGAGCCGAAATATTCGGCTAGCTGGGTAAGCGTCTTGACCAGCCGGAAGGGCGATTCGTAAAATATAAGGGTGCGCGGCTCGGTTGAAAGTTCTTTCAGCCGGGTTTGGCGTCCTTTCTTCTGCGGAAGAAATCCTTCGAAGCAGAATTTCTCGTTCGGTAGTCCGGATGCTACCAGGGCAGGTACGAAGGCCGTGGCCCCCGGAAGGCATTCTACGCAGACGCCTTGCCGTACGCATTCTCTGACCAGCATGAAACCCGGGTCGGAGATAGCCGGCGTACCGGCGTCGGATACCAAGGCGATGTTTTCGCCTGACAGGATGCGTTGGGCGAGTTGCTCTACCGTTTTATGTTCGTTGAATTTATGGTGCGACTGCATCTTGTTCTGGATATCGAAGTGCTTCAGAAGAATGCCCGTGGTGCGGGTGTCTTCGGCCAGGATGAGGTCGGCTTCTTTCAACACCCGGATGGCCCGGAAGGTCATATCTTCCAGGTTTCCGACAGGAGTGGGTACAACCGTTAGCTTTGCCATATGCATTCGTTTGTTAAGAGAATCGTTTTTCGAGCAGCAGAATGAAGTCGGCTACGGCTGCATCATCTACATTCCATTGAAGTTGGGTATGCAGGTAGCCGATCGAATCTTCGTACGTGGTCAGCTCGTTTAAATCGCGTATGGTTCGGTTCATTTTTTCTTCGTCGCCGCCGAACAATTCCCGGCGGAAGCGGAAACGGTCGTTCAGGCTAAAGGCTTTCCGGAAATCCGAAAGGTTCTTTTTTTCGAGTACTTCGTTCAGGGAGATGGTCGGTTTTTCGCTGATCGTCACCGGCGGGGGCAGCGTGTCCTGTCCCCGACGATCCGGTTCATCGCCTAGCGGCTCGTTCGCAGGGCGGGAAACGGCGGCTACCGGAGCGACTGTTTCCGGCTCGGACACCGGCAGGGGCGACAGAGGTTCGGGGGGCGTATGCAGTCTGACAGGCTGGTCTGCTTGCTGATTTGCTAAAGGTTCTTCAGCGGGAAAAACCGGGGGCGCGGGCGCAACGGGCGGGGCGGCCATAGGATGTGGAGGAATAGATTCGATCAGTTTGCGGTGTTCTTCCATCTGCTGCGCGAGTTCTTGTATCTGCTCGGCTTCGAGGCTATGCAACTCGTTCATAAGCTGGTGGGAGAGCGAAAAACATTGACTGAAAAAGGAGGCCGGATAAATTTCCATGTCTCGCATGCCGGCAATGAGTTTCTCCAATTCCCGCAGATTTATTAACAGATAATCTATTTTCTCTTTATGGGCCATTTTGCGTGTATTCTGTTCTATATTGCAACAAAAGTAAGGATTTCTTACGAATGTAACGGGAATAGCCTATAAAAAATTGCATCTGTGCAGCTTATAGGTGTCGGATAGCCGGAATTTATTCTTCGAATTCCTCGGGCAGATTGACCAGATACAGCCGGTGCGTGGCCCGGGTAAAGGCCGTATAAAGCCACCGGTAAAAGTCTTCGCCCAGCATCTCTTCCGTGATGTAGCCGATATCCAGGAAGACGTTCATCCATTGGCCGCCCTGGGCTTTATGGCAGGTTACGGCGTAGGCGTATTTTACCTGTACCACGTTGTAGTGCGGGTCGGATTTCATTTTTTTCATTTTCTCGGCTTGGGTCGGCAGGTCGGCATAATCTTCGAGAATGGTGTAGAATAGTTGGTCGCTCTGCTGACGGGGAAGTGCCGGGCTATCGGTTTGGAGGGTATCGAGCAAAATTTTCAGTTCTACCTCCAAGTCGTAATCCGGGAAACGGGCGATAATATCGGCAAAACGGAATCCGTACATTTCCGTCATCCGTTTGACGCGTACCACCTGGATGATTTCGCCATTGGCGATGAAATCCATTTCTTTATGGCCCGACATCCAGAAGTAGTTGTTTTTGGCTATCATCAGCCGGTCGCCCGACGAAAGTTCTTCCTCGCGGTAAAGAATGCGGTTGCGGATGCCGTTGTTGTAGACGGTGGCGCGCTTGTTGGAACGCGAGATAATCATCGTTTCTTCCAACCCGTCGCGGCTGTAGGCCGACGAAATTTCTTCAATCAGTTCGTCGCCGTTTACCCGGCGTATATCGGGGAAGCCTTTCAACCGGAGTTTGGGGAAGATTTCGACGGTTTGGTTACGCAAGGCTTCTCTGAGCCGGGTGGCGTTGAAGAGAATACCCGAGTCTTTGCTCTGTCTGACCACTTGGGTAAGCTGGATTTCGCTTACGGCGAGGTTATATCCTTGCAATAGCCCGGCGTTGAGAGCGGGGCTTTCGGATTGCATCACCGGCGGAAGCTGGGCTACGTCGCCCATTAAAATGAGCCGGCAATTCTCTCCCGCATAGACATAGCGAATCAGATCGTCGAGCAAACGGCCGCTTCCGAACGAAAAGGAGTCGAGGCCCTCGTTGGAAATCATCGAGGCTTCGTCTACGATGAAGAGAGTGTCTTTGTGCAGGTTGTCGGTAATCGAGAAGCCGGTGGGTTCGTTCGAGAAGGTTTTCTGGCGGTATATTTTTTTGTGGATCGTATAGGCTTTTTGTTCGGCATAGCCGGAAAATACCTTGGCGGCGCGGCCGGTGGGGGCCAGCAGAACGGTTTTTTGTTTCAACTCGTTGAGCGTTTTTACCAAAGCTCCTACCAGCGAGGTTTTCCCCGTCCCGGCATATCCTTTGAGTAACAACAGGGTACTCGGTTCGCGCATGAAAAGGAACGACGACAATATTTCCAGGGCAGCTTGCTGGTCGTCAGTCGGTTTATAGAGGAAATTCCGGGCGATTTGGTCCCGTAAATAACTATTTATCATTTTGATCGTAAGAATTTTCGCGATAAAGGTAGCGTATTAAATATTCTTTTTTAAATTTGCCGAACGAAATAAATTCAAAAAACAATACAAACCATGAAAGTTACATTAAAGATTTTATTAGCTGCGGCAGTCGTACTGCTAGTTTACATGTGCTACAAGAGCGTTACGGGGCCTATGGATTACAACGAGGAGAAGGAAATCCGCGACAAGGCGATCATCGCCCGTCTGATCGATATTCGGAAAGCTCAGATCGAGTATAAGAATATCCATAAAGAGCACGCCGGCAGTTTCGACGATCTGGCTCAGTTTCTGAATACCGAAAAAATCCCGTTCCTCATCAAGGAAGGCGTTCTGACCGACGAACAGTTGGAAAAGGGAATGACGGAACAGGAAGCCGTAAAGAAAGGCTTGATCCGTCGTGATACCGTTTGGGTATTGGCTAAAGATACGCTTTTCGGAAAAGGTTACGATGTAAACGACATGCGTTATGTACCGGCGGTTCCGGGTGAAAAGATTCAGTTCATGATGGATACGGCTACCCTCAAATCCGGTTCGGGTTATGAAATCAAAGTATTCGAATGCGGCGTGAAATATGCCGATTATCTGCGTGATATGGATAAGCAGCTTACTTACAACCTGATTGAAAAGGCTGAAAAGCAAAGTAAGTATCCGGGTCTGCGCGTAGGTTCGCTGGAAGAAATCAACAATAACGCAGGCAACTGGGAATAATCGGAAGCCTTATGACGATCCGTATCCCCGATACGCTGACCCCCGATCACTCGGAAAAATATATAGTGTCCATCCGGCTTTTGCCGGATGGATTTTCTTTTTCGGGCCATATACCCGGCGTGGCCGACAGTTTTTTCTATCGGGAAACTACGCTGGCGAAAGGCGCCTCCTATCTTTCCTCTCTCAAAGAGCTGTTTTTCACATTGGATTTTCTTACCTGGTCTTACAAACGTACGTACGTGTTGCCGGTAGCCGCTCCCTTTACGCTGGTGCCGTCGGCTTGGTACGACGAGAGCCGGAAAGAAAAAATACTGGCATTCAATTTATCGGAACCTCCCTCGCATGCGCTCCATAATTCCTTGGAAGAATTGCAGACCCACCTGGTGTTCGGCATCGAGGAAGAACTCTATGAATTCTGTTCCCGCACCTTGCTGAACCCGCAATTTATTCATCCTCTCTCGCCAGCGCTCCGACTTTGGCAAAAACAAAGCCTGAATGCCGAGAAACGCCGGATGTACGTCAACATGCAGCCTAAAACGGTCGATATAGCTTGCTTTTCCCAAGGCAAACTGGTTTTAGCCAATTCCTTCCGGGCCGACCGGACGGAAGATGTGCTCTACCACACTTTGCACGGCTGGAATCAAACCGGCATGGATCAGCTCACCGACGAATTATTTATCTATGGCGATCACGGGCGCCGTATAGAGGCTACCCGGATCTTTCAACATTATATCCGAGACATCCGTCCGATACAAATCCCCTCGGAAGTCTACCTGGCCGGCGTTCCCCTGGCCGGCACTCCTTTCGATTTAATATCTTTATTCGTATGCGAATCATAAGCGGAATATACGGCCGTCGCCGTTTCGATGTGCCCTCTTCTTTCAGCGCCCGGCCAACCACCGACTTTGCGAAAGAGAACTTATTTAATGTGATCCACAACCTGATGGATTTGGAAGATACCGACGCTCTCGATTTGTTTGCGGGCACCGGCAGCATCTCTTTCGAACTCCTCTCGCGCGGATGCCGCCGGGTGACGGCGGTGGAGAAAAACAACGCCCATGCTTCCTTTATCGCTAAAGTAGCCAAGGAACTTAAAACCGAATCGCTTACACTGATTCGTGGAGATGTATTCCGTTATCTCGGTTCGGCTCCGCGAGAAGGATTCGATTTTATCTTTGCCGATCCCCCCTACGCCCTCCAGGAATTGCCGGAGGTGCCTAGCTTGGTTTTCGAACGGGAACTATTGCGTCCGGGAGGCCTTTTTGTGATGGAACATCCGAAAAATTACGACTTTTCCACCTTCCCCTGTTTTTACCAACATCGCGTGTACGGATCGGTTAATTTCAGCCTGTTTATCCGGCCCGAAGAAGAAACGGCAGACCTTTCGCCGGCTGAATAGGAAGAGCCTGCGAAAGAAATCAATTCTTTGAAAGAGGGGGTGGCGGGTATGGATTACATCGGAATGATAGCTGGCTAGCCGCCGGTAAAAAACAGGGTTGGAAAGATTCATTTTTTAAAAGCTGCTGCCACGACGCCTTGCCTTGGCAACAGACGCCCTGGCGGGGGGAATGTTGCTTTCCAAAAAACAGTCCGGGCCGGGCGCCGAGCCGCCCGTAGTGCGGTAACTTCCTTCATAGCGCGGATAATCGGCCGCCTCAGCCGGATATGTTTGGTAAGCGGCGTACTCGGCTGCTTTTACAGGACGGTGGTAAATACCGTTCACAATGCCGGAAAAACCACTTCTTTTCCTTAAAGCCAATTCATACAAATAAGTTCGTAAAGCAGCTTCCTAAAGCAAAGGTGAAAACAACCGCATAAACGATTCGGCCATGCGTTGTTTAAGCGGGCGCTTCAACCACCGCGAAGGAATGAGCCGTTCACAATGGTGCATATCGTGTAGAAATATTTTTTTCATTTGTAAAGCGAAAGCCGGTTGGTAAACGAACGCATTGATCTCGAAATTATGTTCGAAACTGCGAAAGTCCATATTGGCCGAGCCGATACAAGCCAGCTCGTCGTCGGTAACCACCAACTTGGAATGTAAAAAGCCCGGTTTATAAAAATACACTTTCACCCCCGCCTTTACCATCTCGTCGATAAACGAATGGCTGGCCATATTGGCCGACCGCGTATCCGACCGTTTAGGCAACATCAACCGCACATCCACCCCGCCCAGAGCAGCCGTTTGCAAAGCTTGGTTCAGCCCCTCCGTAGGCAAAAAGTAAGGCGTCTGGATAAACACATAATTTTTAGCATTCGCGATCGTAAAAATAGTTGCCTGCAAAAGCGTGCGCCACTGGCCCACCGGCCCGCTGGTCGCAATCTGCATGACGTTGTCGCTGTAAATCGGCGCCGGCGGATAATACATCCGGTCGTTCAGCAGCTTCTTGCTCACCACATACCAATCAATCAGGAAAGCCGACTGCAACCCGTGCACCCCTTTGCCTACAAACTTGAAATGGGTATCCCGCCAGATTCCCCACGACGTACCTTTGTCGTACCGGTCGGCAATATTCATCCCTCCCATAAACCCGACCTTTCCGTCGATGACGACGATTTTCCGGTGATTCCGGTAATTCACTTTACTGGTAAAGACCGGGAAAGCCACTTTCAGGAAAGCATACACTTCGATACCCGCTTCTTTCATCTCCTTGAAAAAGCAATCTTTTACGTTCCAGCAACCCACGTCGTCGTAAAGCACCCGCACTTCCACCCCGGCCCGCGCTTTGGCGATCAGCGCTTCTTTCACGCGCAGGCCGACCTCGTCGTCGCAAAAAATATAATATTGAAGATGAATATGATGTTCGGCTTTCCCGATTTCTTCCAATAAATCCCGGAATTTGGCCGTTCCGTTGGGATAAATCGTAATATCGGTGCCATACAAAAGAGACGACTGGTTGGTATTTGCCAGTAAAGTTGCTAAGGGCCTGTAGGCTTCGGGTACGGCACATACGTCGGGCGGCAATTTCCCCTCTTGCGGCCGTTTCATGATTCGCTTGTAAGTACGCCGGGAAATAATCCGTTGCTTGCGGTTGTCCTGCCCGAAAAAGAAATACACCAGCAAGCCGATACCCGGAGCCAACAATAAAACGATCACCCAAGGAATGGTTTTAAGCGGATTCCGGTTTTCGGTAATGATAACCGTCACCAACCCGAGGATAGTGACGGTGTACAATAGGATGAATATCGTACCTACGATTGTTTGTATATGTATAGCTGTAATCATTTTTTCCTCGGGAA
>DBFJSK010000414.1:0-7001 GCA_048403675.1 Tannerellaceae bacterium
AACCAGGGCTCGAACCTGGAATTTCAGGACCAGAATCTGACGTGTTACCATTACACCATTGAACAATAAAATCTATACATTCAGGCCAATACTTCGAAAAGTTGTTCAACCAGGGCTCGAACCTGGAATTTCAGGACCAGAATCTGACGTGTTACCATTACACCATTGAACAATAATATCGACTTTAGCCAGCCAACTCCCTTGTTAGCGAGTGCAAAGGTATATACTTTTTCAAAACCCGCAAATATTCCACGAAAAAAATTTCGGAAAATAAACAATTTTCTCCATTTTTTGTTTTCAAATCAATAGAAACCCTACATATTTATTATAAAAGAAAAGATGTGCATCCCAAATATATCAGCTATATTTGCGTCTTGAAATACAATTCAATAAAAAATAAATGGATCAAACGAAAACATTAGTAAAAGCAATTGTAGAAGGCCTCCAAGAAAAAAAAGGCAAAAATATCGTAACGGTCGACCTCAGCCGTCTGCCGGGCGCCATCGCAGAATACATGGTGATTGCAGAAGGTAACACGCCCACCCAAGTATCCGCACTCTCCGACTCAGTCTGGGACTTTGCCCGGCGCCTGGCCGGCGAGAAACCCCTCTCCACCGACGGCACCCCAAACGCCCAATGGATCGGTATGGATTATGGCACGGTTCTTGTACATATCTTCTTACCGGAGCTGCGCCAGTTCTATAACCTGGAAAACCTTTGGGCCGACTCGAAGGTAACACGGATACCCGATCTGGACTAAACCGCCGGCAGCAAAAATTATTGATTATTTTTTATGGAAAATAAGAACGACATGCTTAATAAAACACCCAAGAACAACAAGCAAAAAATGTTCCGGTTCAACCTTTACTGGATGTACGGGTTGATCTTCCTGATGCTTATTGTGCTGTACATGACCAACGACTCGTCCGGTTCAAAAGAATTAGGCTGGACCGAATTCCAAAAACTGGCCCAGCAGAACGTCTTCGATAAAATGGTTGTGTTCAACAAGAAAAACGTAGTGGAAGCTACCGTAAAAAGCGGAAAAGCCGACCTTGTCTTCAAAGGCGATACCAACCGGCTGGGCGTAGCCCCCAAAGTATACGTTAAAATACCCTCGTCCGACAAATTCTCCGACTTTTACGACAAAGCCGTGGCCGACAACCACATCGACACCCAAGTAAGTTTCGAAGAAGGCGAAGACACGCTGTGGAACTTTCTCATCTCCTTCGGGCCTATCATCCTGCTGGTTATCGTCTGGATCTTCCTGATGCGACGCATGTCAGGCGGAGCCGGAGCCGGGCCGGGCGGCGTATTCAGCGTAGGAAAAGCCAAAGCGCAGCTTTTCGACCGCGATAACGACACCAATAAAGTTACCTTCAAAGACGTAGCCGGCCTTTCCGAAGCCAAGCAAGAAGTAGAAGAAATCGTCTCCTTCCTGAAAAACAAAGAAAAATATACCGAATTGGGAGGCAAAATCCCTAAAGGCGCCCTGCTCGTAGGCCCCCCGGGCACCGGTAAAACCCTGCTCGCTAAAGCAGTGGCCGGCGAAGCCAACGTTCCTTTCTTCTCTTTGTCAGGCTCCGATTTCGTCGAAATGTTTGTCGGCGTAGGCGCCTCGCGCGTTCGCGACCTTTTCCGCCAGGCCAAGGAAAAAGCCCCCTGTATCGTCTTTATCGACGAGATCGACGCCGTAGGGCGCGCCCGCGGTAAAAACGCCAATATGAACAGCAACGACGAACGAGAAAACACCCTCAACCAATTGCTTACGGAAATGGACGGGTTCGGTTCCAACAGCGGCGTCATCATCCTGGCCGCCACCAACCGGGCCGATATTCTCGACAAAGCTCTCTTGCGCGCCGGCCGTTTCGACCGCCAGATCCATGTAGAACTACCCGATTTGAACGAACGAAAAGAAATATTCGGCGTACACCTGCGCCCGATCAAAATTGACGAAAGCGTCGATGCCGAATTTCTGGCTCGCCAGACCCCCGGTTTCTCCGGCGCCGATATTGCCAATGTTTGCAATGAAGCAGCCTTGATTGCAGCCCGCAACGGTAAGAAATTCGTGCAAAAAGAAGACTTTATGAACGCAGTCGACCGGATTGTGGGCGGTTTGGAAAAACGCTCCAAAATTACCACGGCCGACGAACGCAATAGCATCGCATTCCACGAAGCCGGCCATGCTACGCTGAGCTGGTTGCTGGAACACGCCAATCCGCTGGTGAAAGTCACCATCGTGCCGCGCGGAAAAGCGCTCGGAGCCGCTTGGTATTTGCCGGAAGAACGACAGATCACCACCCGCGAACAATTGCTCGACGAAATGTGCGCCACCTTAGGCGGCCGGGCAGCCGAAGAGCTTTTCCTGGGAAAAATCTCTACGGGCGCTTCCAACGACCTCGAACGGGTAACGAAGCAAGCCTACGCCATGGTGGTTTATTTCGGAATGAGCGACAAGCTGCCGAACCTGAATTATTACGATTCGACAGGTCAGGACTGGGGATTCACCAAGCCGTACAGCGAAGAAACCGCGAAGCTGATCGATACCGAAGTGCAGAACATCATCAACGAACAGTATGAACGGGCCAAGAAAATCCTATCCGAACATCGGTTGGGACACAACAAACTGGCTCAAGTATTATTGGAACGGGAAGTCATTTATTCGGAAGATGTAGAGCTTATTTTCGGCAAACGGGCATGGATTTCCCGCTCGGAAGAGATTTTGAGTTTACAGGAAAAATCGGCAACTCCGCAATCGGAAGGTACGACGGTGGAAGCTTCCGCCGACGGGCAAGACAAGCCAGCCGGCCGGGAAAACAAACAAGCCGACGGAAAAGACGAACCAGCCGCCGCCCCCTCCGAAAAAGAACCGTCGGAGAAAACCGACAAATCTGTCAGCCAACCCAATGACAGAAAGACAGAACCCCTGGATTGATCCTTTCGAGCGCAGAACAGTACCGCGAGAAACACCCTGCGCTCTCCCCCAACCGGTTAGATAAACAACCGTTTTCCATCCCTTACAGGCTCGCCTTCGGAAAAAGAGAAATTACTCTGTATCCGGGGCGAGCCTGCTTTCATTTTGTAAGTATCTCCTTTCCCACTCCTCTCCCTTGGCAGGCAAACCGTCTTTGTACGGTTACCTTTTCTCCCTTATTTTAAGTATTTATCGATTTATTCTCTATATTTGTAGCCGAATTAAGACAAAAACGCTACCATTTTGAAAAATTTAATCATACGGGCGCTCACCGGTATTATATTTGTGGGTGTAGTAGCAGGAGCTACCTATTTCCATTCCTTCTCCTTTCTGGCGGTATTCACGTTGATTACCGGCCTTACCCTATGGGAATTTTACAGATTAACCGCTTCAAAGGAAAGCAGCTTGCTCAAACGAAGTATCCCCACCGTGGGAGGCGTTTATCTCTTTATCGCTTCTTTCCTCTACACCAACGACCTCAGTACTGCGGTCATATTTCTTCCCTACCTCCTCCTGTTGATGTATATGCTGATTGCCGAACTTTACGCTAAATCGCCCGATCCGCTCCGGAATTGGTCTGTTACTTTTTTCGGACAAGCCTATTGCGCCGGTTCGTTTTCGCTGTTGAATTGGATAGCTACGGGCGGATATGCCTGCGGCGCGCCGACATACCACCCCCTTTTCGTTTTAGCGCTTTTTGTTTTTATCTGGCTCGATGACACCGGCGCCTATGTGGTAGGCTCGACCCTGGGAAAACACAAGCTGTTCGAACGGATCTCGCCTAAGAAATCGTGGGAAGGTTTTTACGGAGGGCTCTTTTTTGCACTGGCCTCTTCGTTGCTATTCGCCTGGCTGGTACCGGCCGTGCACGGGTGGGTATGGCTGGGGTTTGCCGCTGTGGTCGTTCTGTTCGGCACCTGGGGCGATCTGGTTGAATCGCTGTTGAAACGTACGTTGGGAGTAAAGGACTCGGGCCATCTCTTGCCGGGCCACGGCGGAATGCTCGACCGTTTCGATAGCGTGATGATGGCGATCCCGGCCGTTTATATTTATCTGGAACTTTTTGTGTAAACAGAGCTTTTCAGGGACGTCCCCCCTCTTCCTAACGGCTTATTCGAAGTTAAACGTGAGCGTCACCATGCGCGAAGTAGCTTTCGACAAGGCGTCCGTATATTTTATCAATTCCCGATCGACCAGATCGGGCCGGTCTTTTTCCAACAGATTCACCAGTCCGAACGAGAATTTCAGTTCCGGGCAAAGTTTGAAGAAAGGCAGGTATATATCGCATCCTACGCCAAATTCCAACCCGAAGTCGCCGCTTTTGAGCAAAAGCGGATTTCCTTTTTTCCGGCCGATATCGAACGAACCGTAAATTCCCCCCAGCAAATACGGCCGGTAATTATTCAATCGGAGCGCACTGTATTTCACACTGAGCGGAAACGAGAGGTAACTGGAACGGACATTCGTTTCGAATTCTTCGCCGGAGGCATCTTCGCGAAACAAGAATTTCTTGTCGCCGAAATGAATAGTGGGCGAGAAACGCAAATTGAAATAAGGATTCATATACATATCCCCGATCACGCCGACACTAAACCCCGGCGAATAAGACGGGATTTCGGCAAACCAAGTTTCCCCGTCCGTGCTCACCCCGCTATGGGTAAGCAATAAATCTTGCGCATGCAAACCTACATGGAATCCGAGGTGGAACCATTTCAGGTCGGCATACGGCTGATTCTTTACACGTTCCTTTTGGGCCGCCATGGGTAAACAAACCCATAGAAGCAGGCCTATCGCAACTACTAATCGTTTCAACGCTCTGTTCATTTTTTTTACTAACGAAAAATAACCTGACTTATTGCCAACTCTCCTTTATCTTCTTTTCTTCTTTCCGCTGCCGTTTTTCTGGGTCGGCTTTTTACGAAGATTTTCACCGGATGAAACGGCCCTCCGATCTTCCGGAAAATTTCGTTACGCCCTGGCCGCCGCTTAAAGCAAAAGAGGTCGGACGACAGCGGCTGCCGAGCCGGCTCCTGCAATTCAATCCCTCGCGCAGGGGCGATCGATCAAATCGATCGAAAGATAGGTAATTTCTAACAAAAAAAGATAAGAGATATTTTTTTAATACAAAGAAAGCCCTAATTTTGCATCGACTAATAGTTATCAATTTAAACGTTTAAAAAATGGCTTACGTAATTAGCGATGATTGTATTGCATGCGGTACTTGTATCGATGAATGTCCGGTAGGAGCAATTTCTGAAGGCGATAAATATCATATCGACCCGGAAATGTGTACAGATTGTGGAACTTGCGCTGACGCATGTCCGACAGAAGCTATCCACCCGGCTGAATAATCGACCGTAGCAAGAAACGATTGCCGGTCGTTGCATACGACAGACGATCAAAATATAACGGGCTGTTTTCCTTCGACAGGTAAAAACAGCCCGTTATTGTTTCTTCATTCCTTCCCCCCGGGAAAGCGTTTTTGTTTCTTCAAAATTCAATGTCGAGTTTGATCTCGTCGGGATCTTCTCCCGCGGGGTTCTCCTTGTCGGACGATATATTGTCCGCAGTTTCCGGCCGTGAAGCGTGGATATACCGGATTACCTCATTCATCCCGTCCATGAACTTTTCGAAATCCTCTTTATAGAGGAAAATTTTGTGTTTTTCAAAAGACACCTGCGATCCGTCCTTCGGTTGTATTTTCTTACTTTCCGTAATCGCCAGAAACAAATCGTCTTTCAAATTCTTTTTTACGTCCAGATAGTAAATCCGTTTTCCCGCCTTGATGGCCTTGGAGTACAAAATCTCCTTATCGCCACCTTCAACATGTACTCTTTTTATCTCTTCCATGACAGCTAACATTCGTTAAAAACCCACCCAATTATCATAACTTGCCTCAAATATGTGCATTTTTTTTTAAATACCAACTATTTTAACGCATCAAAATCCGCTCAGAGCGCCGGGAATTTGCAAAATAAGGACTAACACATATAAAATTAAGTAAACCCCCGCCCTATTCCAAAAAGAATCGCTACCTTTGCAACCTAATTAAAAACAAGAAGTTCCTTCAAACGATGATTAACAGAATTTTAATCCGCATCAAGGTTTTACAGATCGTATACTCCTACTATCAGAACGGAAACGGCGACCTCAAAGTAGCGGAAAACGAATTGCTCTTCAGCCTCCAGAAGTCGTATGACCTGTATCATTATTTACTACTCCTTATCGTAGACGTCACCCATTTACAACGCCGGATTCTGGAAACCCGGAAGTGCAAATACATGCCTACCGAAGCCGAGTTAAATCCCAACACCCGCTTTATCGACAACCGGTTCGCCGCCCAACTGGCCGACAACGCCGCGCTGCAAAAGTACCAGGCCGAACAAGGCATTTCATGGAGCAATGACGAAGAATTCGTAAAAAGCGTACTCGACCTCATTCTCTCGTCGGATCTGTATGCCGCCTATCTGGAAAATCCGGACGATTCGTATGAAACCGATAAAGAATTCTGGCGCGCCGTATTCAAAAAACTCATCTGCGGAAACGCGTTCATCGAAGAGTACCTGGAAGACAAAAGCATTTACTGGAACGACGACATCGAGATCGTAGAAACCTTCACGCTGAAGACCATCAAACAGTTTGAAGAAAAGAAAGGCAACAAGCAACCGTTGCTTCCGATGTTCAAAGATCTGGAAGACAAATCGTTCGCCATCAAGCTTTTCCGCCAGTCGTTACTAAAGGCGTCCGATTACCGCCAGCGGATCGACAACCACATGAAAAATTGGGAAACCGAGCGCATCGCCAATATGGACTTAATTATCATGCAGGTGGCCCTGGCCGAGATCATGACCTTCCCCACCATCCCCGTCAGCGTAACGCTCAACGAATACATCGACGCCGCCAAATACTACAGTACGCCCAAAAGCGGAACATTTATTAACGGAATCCTGGATTCGATTGTCAGTGAGTTAAAAAAAGAGAAGCTATTGCTCAAAGACTAATTATTATCCTTACATTTGTAGGTGTCAGC
>DBFJSK010000415.1:0-17563 GCA_048403675.1 Tannerellaceae bacterium
ATTGCTGGGCCTACCGGTGATGATTACCGAATTTTTTATCGGACGCCGCTCACGCAGGAATGCGGCCGGCGCCTTTAAAGTGATGGCGCCGGGCACGCGCTGGAGCCTGATTGGGTATAACGGGGTATGCGCAGCCTGCCTGATTCTGGGATTTTATTCGGTGGTGGCCGGCTGGACGCTAGAATATATCGTACAGGCGGTAAGCGGATCGTTGAGCGGAAAAACGGCGGCCGATTTTACGGCTGAGTTCGAACAGTTCTCGTCCGGCATCGCACGGCCTATTCTCTGGACGGCCGCTTTTATCGCACTTACGCACTTGATTATCGTGTCGGGGGTAAAGGAAGGGATCGAAAGGGCTTCGAAGGTGATGATGCCGTTGTTGTTTTTCATTCTGATCGCTTTATGCATTCGCTCGGTTACCTTGCCGGGGGCTAAAGAAGGGTTGATTTTCTTGTTTCATCCGGACTTCGAAAAGCTCACCTCGTCGGTGGTTTTGAGTGCGATGGGGCAAGCCTTTTTCTCGCTTAGCATCGGGATGGGCTGCCTGATTACTTATTCTTCGTATTTCGGAAAAAACACCAATCTGCAAACCACCGCTTTGCAGGTGACGGTATTGGATACGTTGGTGGCCATCCTGGCAGGCATTATGATTTTTCCGGCTGTGTTCAGTTTTGACATCGCGCCTACGGCAGGCCCGGAATTAGTGTTTATTACCTTGCCCAATGTATTCGAACAATTGCCGCTGGGCGGATTATGGTCGTTTGTTTTCTTTGTTTTGCTTGCTTTGGCAGCGCTCACCTCCACCATTTCCTTGCATGAAGTAGTGACGGCATATGTACACGAGGAATACCATATTTCCCGAAAAAAAGCGGCTTTGTTCGTTTCCCTGATCGTGTTGGCGCTCGGTACGCTCAGTTCGCTTTCGATGGGGGTGCTTCAATCGTATACAATCTTCGGGCTGACTTTCTTCAATTTCCTGGATTACGTCACCGCCAAGATCATGCTACCGCTGGGCGGCATGCTGATCTGTATTTTTGTCGGAACGCGTATTTCGAAAAAGATCCTGAAAGAGGAACTGACCAATCGGGGCACAATCCCTTTCTATTTCTTCAACACCTATGCTTTCTTTACGAAATACATCGCTCCGATTGCCATCGGATTGATCTTCCTCAACGAGTTGGGGTTGCTCAAATGGATTACCGGAAAATAATCGTTTTTTCCATCCGGCCTCTCCTTGCGGTTCTCCGCATTTTTTGAGGTAGCTCCCACTTATTTTTGAACCGATCTTTATTCACTTTTTAACCGACCTGCTATGAAATGGCACGATTTATTCTATTTTTCAAAAGGAGAGCGCCGCGCATTGACGCTTTTATTATCCTTGATCGCGGCGGCGTGGCTCACCCTTTTATGGAGCGAACGCCGTCCGGAAGAAACAGGGTCGCAAGCGGTGCTCTACCCCTCCCCTGAGCCTGTTCCTTCCACCGAAATCGCCGGCGATACGATTTCTTCTTCCCTCTCTTCTTCCCAACGCGGTATCGTTGCCGCAGCTTCTTCCGGCTATGCTGCGAAAGGCTACCCGAAAAGAAGGGAATACCGCTCCGCAGAAGCAAACAAACGGGGAAAGGAGCCGTTTATGCGGGATAAAAAACCGGGCAAACCCTATGCTTCCTCCTTTCGATCGGCTGCCGCCAAATTCCCTGCCGGAACGATCGTCGAACTCAATAGCGCCGATACCAGCCTGTTGAAAAAGGTACCCGGCATCGGAAGCAGTTTTGCCCGGCGCATTGTGAAATACCGAAATTTGCTGGGCGGTTTCCATACAGTAGCCCAATTGGGCGAAGTATACGGCATCGATGAAGAGCGCTACAGGGCGCTCGCACCCTGGTTCCGTATCGACGTTTCGTTGATACGCCCCTTACAGATCAACCGGATTCCGGCCGACTCCCTGCCCTATCACCCGTATTTAAATAAGCCGCAACGGCGCGTGCTCCGGCAATTACGGCAACAAAAAGGGCGCATCGAAAGCTGGGATAATTTGCAACTGCTGGAAGAATTTTCCGATGCCGACCGCCAGCGGTTGGCCCCTTACCTTTCCTTCGAATAAAAAAGCGCTGCCGGACGATCCCGCCCGTTTGAAAAAAATGGCGGGAAAATCCGGCAGTACTATTCGTTTTCCGAACCCCTCGAACGCTTTTCAGATTAACGTTCCCAGGCCCCGGTGATTTCAGCTACATACACATAATGAGGATTACCTTGCGTGGCATTGTACCACCGATCGTATAAAGCCGGATCGAGAAAATGGGACTTTTCCATTTTCGAGACGTACAAGGTTTTGCATTCCAGGGTAAGCCGTGCTTCTTCGAACGCCGGGTTGCCCGCTTCGGTAAAGAAAGGCGTCAAACCGGTGGCCGCTACTTTATCGATCTCGCGCCCCGACCGGCTGCCGCACACAGCATGAGCTTTCTTGTGTTCTTCGCCCAGGAAGGAAAGCGTAAAGGCGCCTCGGGCCTCCACAAATTCGCGGGTATACCGCTCGGGACGGATAAAGACAAATACCACGGGTTTGTTCCACAGAAACCCGGCGCCTCCCCAACTGGCCGTCATCATATTCATTTTTCCCCGGTCGCCGGCGCCGACCAGCATCCATTCTTTACCGATGATTTCGATAAAATTGTCTGTAATTCGATTGGGTTGAATCGCTTTCATACGCTTTTTTATTCAAATTATTCAATTTCCGAAATAGGATAGCGCCAAGAAGCTGCATCGCCCTCTGCGGAGCATACAGCCTGGCCGCCCCCTTTTCGGCAGGTAAAGATAGAAAAAAACAAGCAGAAAGAAGCCGGCTACGCCGTACTTGCTTTCTGCTTGGCCCTCCTTTAGAGGCATTCTCCCGTCAATTCAAAAAAGATTAGCAATAGGAAAGGGAGAGAAAGAAATAAATCCACACACAACTAAATGAATCAAAAATCACCCAGGGTTCCTACAAAAAATAAAATTTACAGTGGTCTTGTTTATCGTTTTCAAGTCGGCCCGTCCGGTTCAAAGCCGATTGCCTGAGGTCGGCCGGGCCACTTCTTTTTCAGCTATTCTTTTCCGCCATAACCCGGATTCTGTTCCAACAAATTGTTGGCCCCGATCAGGCTATAATGAATCGGGAAACGGTTCAGGCTTTTGTTATTCGTGGCCTGATGATCCCACCAGTTCTCGGTAACATAAGCATCCCAACGAACCAGGTCGGTACGGCGACGTCCTTCGCCCAGAAATTCCACCATCCATTCCTTCAACATCCGGTACTTATCCAAATTGGCAGCTGTTACAGGATCGGGATCGTTGCCGCCTTCGAAATACCGTTTGCGCACGGTATTAATCAGCTCGGCCGCTTTTTGCTTATCGCCCGTGCGCATCTTACATTCGGCCAGCATATAGTAAATTTCGGCCAAACGGATAATAGGAACGTCGGGATTATACATCTGGTTGTATTCCGTCTGATTCGGACGCGGACTGCGTTTGGTGAGTCGGACGCCCGAACTTTCCTCGGCCGTAGCAATGGTAGAAGGAAGTTCTTTCACGCTGGCATATTCCTTGCCCACCTTGGCAAAATAAGCGATCTGGTCGCGTTCCACAATCACCTGATCTTTATATTCACGGTCGCCCATGCACACCCAATCCGGATTCATCGGATTCCGCAATTCGCCGACAATAAACATACCGCGGTATTTGCCGCCCCCCTCATACACATACAACTGTTTGCGGGAATCCCCGTCGGCAAACGATTCGTAAGGATTACCCAGTTTGAACGAATACAGATTTCCTTCCGGATCGCGGCTAGGAATCAAACACGTACCGTTATTCGAACCGGAATCTTTCAAACCGCCCAGGTAATTCTTGAAATTATAAGGCACCATCAATGTCCAAAGCATCCCGTCCGTTTCCAGCTTCGCATTCTGGCTGGGCACCGACCACAGGATTTCGGGCGAATCCTCGTTATCGAACCCGAAGATATGCTTCCAATCGGGATCCAAAGCATAGTTGCCGTATTTTCCGTCGATAATATCCTGGCAAATCTGAGCCGCCTCGGTATACATTTCCTTTCCGATATACGATGGGGCATTGAAATACAAGCGCGCTTTCAAAGCCGCTCCCACAGCGCGGTTGATACTTCCGTTTTCAAAGCCTCCCAATTCTTCTTTCAAAGGCAAGGAGGGAATCGCTTCGTCGAGCAAAGAATCGATAAAATGGAACGTTTCCACATCCGTAGCCCGTCCTCTCACTTCGCTTTGCGTAGTGGTATACAAAGGCACGCCGCCGAAGAAATCCAACCCGTCGAGATAGAAAGAAGCAACCAACGCTTTCTGCTGGCTGACCATCGATTCGCGCATACCGGTCGCAAAGCCCAATTTGTCGAAATCCACTTCCGCCAAATCCTCCACGGCATCCCAGGCCAGCGCCACGCCCATGGCAAAGTTCGTCCAGCCGGTTTCTATGGCCGTCATATCTTCGGTATATTCGTGATGATGGAACTTCTGGTAAACGCCCCCGTTATACCAGTCGCTGCCGCGGGTAGGCAAACAAAACTCGTCGGTACCCAACTCCTGCATCTGCCAGCGGGGTTCGTTGTGCGCCACATACCAACGCCAATGCGTAAACGGGCGGTTAAAACGCTCCCATACCGCATCCTGCGAAGTATAAAAAGTTTCGGGCACCACTTGGGAATAAAACGTGGGATCGACATCGCACGATACGGCGCCTACCATACAGATCCCCCCCATTACCATCCAATTCACTAATTTATTCTTAATTTTTTTCATACTGCCTGCTTGATTTAGAATGTTATTTGAAGACCGATCGTATATGTACGTACTTGCGGATAAATACCCGGATAGCCTTTCGTAGCATCCGAATCTTGCCAGAAAGCATCGATACCCTTATCCCATCCGGCGATATTCACTTCCGGATTCAAGCCGCTGTAGCCGGTGATGGTACATACGTTGCCCACCGTACCATATACCCGCAAACGTTCGGCCCACCGGGTATACTTACTCAAATTCAGCGAATACCCGAGCGTAATCGCATCGATTTTCAGGAAGGTACCGTCCTCCAGGTAATAATCGCAAATCTGCTTTTCGCCCCGCACATGGTTAAACTTCCCATAAGCATCTTTCAGCACATTACAATTGTCGATACCTTGAATACCGAAATACATATTCATCGTATTATACACATCAAAATCGATCCAGCTGCGCATATTGATGCCCAAATCCCAATTCTTATACGTCAGCGTATTGTTCCATCCCATCATAACGGCCGGCGTGTAATTTCCCATAAACCGCTTATCGTTCTCCGTTTTTTCGGAAGCGGGAATCACGTCGCCATCCTTGTTATAGAGCAGGAAATTGCCGTCGTTGTCGAACCCTGCGAATTGCCAGAGATAAAACGAACCGATCGTCGAACCTTCCGCCATGCGGCTGGCCGAGCCGGGGCTGCCCGGGGCCGGAAAACCGTAGCCGTCGTAGTAAGTATTATTCCCCCATAAGGTCAGGATCTTTCCGCGGTTATGGCTCAGGTTCAAACTGGAAGTCCAGGTAAAATCCTTTGTGCGGATAATATCGCCGCCGATTTCGAATTCCCAACCCTTACTTTCCATGCTACCGATATTCTGCCACTGTGTATTCTGGGTATACGGAGGCTGCGGCACTTTCACGCTATAGATCAGATTATCGATTTTGCGGCGGTAGTAGTCGAACTTTCCGTACAGGCGGTTGTCGAAAAACGAATAATCCACCCCGATATTCCATTCCTTCTTTTCTTCCCAACCCAGGTTGCGGTTTACATTCTGACCTTTGCCGTACGCATAGGCCCATTCACCGCTAGGCAACATCCAAAGCTGATCGGAAGATAACATATTGGCCATATAATCGGCATTAAAATCATTATTTCCCGTTACGCCGTAGCCGAAACGGAGCTTCAAATCGTTCACCCAACCGAAATCTTTCATAAACGATTCTCCCGAGATACGCCAACCGCCCGAGATGGCCCAGAAATTAGCCCACCGATTGTCGGCTGCAAATTTGGAAGAACCTTCGTGGCGAATGGAAGCCATCACCATATATTTATCCTGATACGCATAGTTTACGCGGGCAAAGACAGAGAACAACCTTTCGGTAATATCCTTGCCGGATTTCATAACGCCCTTGCCGTCGCTCAGGTAAGAACCTTTTTCGATGTCCCAGTATTTTACGCCGTCAACCGCAAAGTTAGAATTTTCCATATTAAAATTCTCGCCGTTCTTTTCAAAATACGAATAACCGGCTACCGCATTCAGACTATGGCCGCCCTTAAATTCTTTTATATAGGTAGCATACCCTTCCGACGTAATATTTTCCGTCTTGTTGAAGGTTAGCTTGGCCCAGCCTTTACGGGAGTTCTGCAATTCTTCCCGGTGGTTGCGCGAGCGGAACTCGTGCAATTCCCACTGGCGGTTTTCATACCCTATCACCTGCTGATACGATAAACCCGGAATCGGTTTGATATTCAATTTCAAGGTGATTTCCGGCTTGAACCATTTATCCAGCCCCTGGTTGTCGGTCAGCATGGCATCGGCCAGGACATTGTAATCCAGCGATTCGTTCACCCACACATTATAACCCGTAGCACTTTCCGCATCGTAAGGCGAACGGGTCGGGTTATTACGCAGCGCCTGCTGCATATTAGGGAAATTGCTGATGCGGCTGGCCTGGCGATAGTCGATATTGGGGCGCACTTCCAACCAGCCCTCGAACAATTTGAAATTGGCGTTCACCCGGCCCCCGTAGTCTTTACGCGAATCGCGGATGGTAATGCCCTCGTTGTTTTCATAGAAGAAAGAGGTATAAACCTGGGCCTTTTCCGTGCCCATTTCCAACGAAAGATGATGCTTCTGCGACAGATTCCCGTCGTTAATCATCTCTTCCCACCAATCCACATCGTCGCCATAATCGATACCGATGCCGTGTTCGGCATATTCGGCGGCCGAAAGCATCTGAGGCTTGCGATAATCCTGCTTTTTGGAAAATTCGGTGCTGTAAGTCAGTTTCACCTTCCCTTCGGTATTGGTTCCGCTCTTGGTGGTAATCAGGATCACGCCCGAAGCGGCCCGGGTACCGTAAATGGCGCCGGCCGAAGCGTCTTTCAATACGTCGATCGATTTAATATCGTCCTGATTGAGCGAGCGAATGTCGCCGCCCGGAAAACCGTCGATCACGATCAGGGGCGACTTGCCGGCATTGATGGACGTCATACCGCGCAATTGGAACGTGGTGGAAGCATTCGCGCTCCCGTTATTAATCATCACCAGGCCGCCGATCTTGCCTTGCAAGGCCGAAGATACGTCGGAACCGCTCACCCCGACCATCAAATCTTTCGAAGATAAGGAAGTAACAGCGCTGGTTACCTGCTTTTTCTCCATCGTACCATAACCCACTACTACGACTTCATCCAGCGTTTGGGTATCTTCTTCCAACCGTACCTGGATTTGGGTGGAATTTCCGACCTTCACCTCCTTGGGCAGATAACCGATATACGAAACAACCAGGATAGCACCAGTCGGAACGTCGTTCAATTGCACGTTGCCGTTCATATCCGTCACATTCCCGTTGGTCGTGCCCTTCACCATCACATTGGCCCCGACCAGGGTACCCATCGCATCCGAGACGGTTACGGTGATTGTTTTCCCGTTCTGATGGATCGTATGTACGACAGGTTGGTCGTTCAGCGCCGCCACCCCGTCGGAAGCCAGTACATGAGGGGAAATTAAGAATAAAGCACCGGCTGTAAGACAAGCCGTAGCAGGCGCGCACGCCTTCTGTTTGAAACAAACAACCTTTTTTACTTTTTTTAAATTCATACTTTTTAAAAGGTTAACACATTTACAATACACTAATAATTTGTCTATTACGAAAGCCTAATCGGTAAACATTTCGCTTTGTTTATGCTTCTTCTGCGTAGATTATTCTTGTTATTTTAAGATTAACCAAGCAATTTTCACTTCTATCTGATAAAACAACCCAGTATACCGGTTCCCCCCCTTCCTACTGAAAAAAAATTCAGCACGCCTAAAATTGCCCACGTAAGGGCGGGTAAACGCTCCTTGGGTTGTTATATCTTCAAACGACAGGCGATCGGTGGGTTATAAGTAGAATAATTACTACTTTTGTCTCCATCAGAATTCAACACACCAAGATGGGGATACAAGGGTACGAAACAGACGATCGTCTTCTATTTGAAAAAATACGAAGTGGCGACACGCGGGCATTCGAATATGTTTTCCGCAAATATGCCGCCCGCCTGGAAGCTTTTGCCCGAAAATATACGGTCGATGAGCGGGAAGCGGAAGATATGGTGCAGAATGTATTCTTAAAACTATGGGAAAGGAGGGAATGGCTGGAAACGATCTCCTTATCTTCCTTTCTCTTTATGCTGACCAAGAACAGTTGCCTCAATTATCTGAAGCATAGGCAGATAGCCGAAAGCATAGAGCAACGTTTGCCCCAAACCGAGAGCGTAGAGCAATTGTACGTAATCGATTTGGTAGCCGATCCGGTCGCCCTGCTCCAGCAAAAGGAGCTGTCCGAATCGATCGACCGGATTATGGACGAATTACCTCCCAAATGCAAGGAGGCATTTATTTTAAGCCGTCTCAACGGATTGAAAAACCGGGAGATCGCTTCCAAGATGAATATTACCGAAAAGGTGGTAGAGAAACATATCAGCCGCGCGCTGAAACGGTTCAGCGAGGGATTACGCCATTTCTCGGCCTATCTGTGGTTTTGGTAAGACCGGTTTTAAACCTTGTAAAGTATGAATAACGAACGATTTAACAATATTACCGCCCGCTATATTCAAGGCATAGCCAGCGGGGAAGAAGAACAGGAATTGCTTACGGCTATTCGTTCTTCCGACACATGGAGCGCAGCCTTCCGGGCACAAACCGGCGCTTACCGGGGCGAGGAAAACTCGGACGAGATTGACCGGAAATGGAATCGCCTGGCGGCTAGGATTACCCCCCCGGCCGAAGCGCAGCAGCCGGCGAATGCTCCGACTACCCGGTTTTTCGCTCTTTCCAACCGAAAATTCCGGATTTGGATGGCAGCCGCGGTTATTTTAGCCTGCCTCTCGGGGCTGAGCGTATTCTTTTTAAAACATACCCAAACAGATTCGGCCGGAGAAGGGGCCGGCTGGCACACGCTTACGGCGGCGGCAGACGACCGTACGGTGATTTTGCCGGACAGCACGTCTGTATATTTGCGCAAAGGAGCCGTATTGCGGTATGCGGGCTTGTTGGAAGGCCCCGTTCGCCAAGTTGCACTTCAAGGCGAAGCCTTCTTCGATGTCACGCACGATGCGGAGAAACCTTTCATTGTAGACGCTGCCCAATTATCGGTAAAAGTGCTGGGAACCTCGTTCAGCGTTTCCGCACTCGACCGGGGAGAGACGATTTCCGTTATCCTGGCCACCGGCTCGGTAAGCGTACGCGACGCCCTGCAGAAAGAACTGGTACGGTTAGCACCCAACCAGAAAGTAGACTATTCGGTACACAGCGGCCAGTATACGGTAACCGAAGTGGATAGCGAACGGGCTACTTCGTGGCGGAAGGGAATCGTGGCTTATGATAACGCCTCGTTGCCGGAAATCGTGGACTTGATTGAGCAAACCTACGGCGTGAAGTTACACTACGCCGCCCCCGGGTCCGAAGCCGACCAACGTTTTTCGGGAGCTTTCTTTAAAAAACAGAAACTGGATACCGTCCTGGAATTAACCGGGCGCCTGACCGGCACTGCCTTGGCGGTGAAAAAATAAAAGCGTGCGGGAATCGAAGCAAAGGGAAGGCTTCTTGTCTATTTTTTTTCGGGGAAAAAATACATGCCAGTCCGATCCGAATTTCATCGCAGTGGAATCAAAATTCCATAAGCATCCGATTTCGATTTCATAGGCATCCGATGGAGATTGATTGGGGGAGATTTTGCAACTCGCTATATATCAAATAAATACAAAACCCGGTTCGGACTACTTTTCCAACCTCTACTTATTGTCAAATTTTTTATTTTCCGGATGACAGAAAAGGGGCATGCCAAGCGCTCTTTTTTCCGAAAAAGAAGCGCAAGTTCGTTTCAATGCTTTACTGCCTCTTCCCACCCCCAGCAGGAACGTCCGGTTCCTCCACCCCTACCTGACGGATTCCCCAAGTAAAATATTCTAAAAAAAAACAAGTCCTATTTATTTTTATTAATTTTGCTCCTTTCAGCATCCCGCATAAACAATACGAGTATTCATTGCCTATAGAAAGGTTAGACTGCAAAATACCATGAAGTCATTCTTGTCGCGTATCCTGATTATGTCGATCTTCTTGTGCCTATATCCCAAAGGTATCCAGGCACAGGTGTCGGAACATACCCTCGTATTGCAGGAAACGCAAACCCCGTTGCGGGATGTATTGCGGAAAATAGAAAAACAAGCCCCGTTTCTTTTTTTATACAACGAAACGGTACTCGATATGGAGCAACCCATCGATCTGGCTATCTCTTCTTCGGAGATCCGGAAAGTGCTCGACACGCTTTGCGGGCCGCTCGGCATCCGGTATGAAATTATCGACAACACCCAGATTTTATTGATGCCGGCCGCAGGATATACCGGCCGGTTGGCACCTTCGCGGATGATCTCGGGCTATATTATCGATGAAAAGGGAGCTCCCATCGAATTCGCTTCGGTGATGGATAAACGTAGCCGGCGGGGCGTATTGACAGACGAGAAAGGTTATTTCAGTTTTTCTTCCCCGCAAGACTCCTCCGAACTGAGAATTACCCATCTGGCTTACAAAACCGTTCAGCAGAAATTTCCGGTTTCGGCCAATCTGCGTATCGTGATGCTTTCGAATATATTCAAATTGCGCGAGGTCGTGGCCATCGGATACGGCACCTTGGATAAAAAACAGGTGACAAGCGCCATCACCTCGTTGGAAGCCGGTAAAATGATGACGGGGGTGAACGGCTCCGATATTTCGGCCGCGCTGCAAGGCAAGATCGGCGGTTTGGTGATGATTAACAACGGAAGCACGAACGCCTCGACAATTTTCCAACTGCGCGGCATGACGTCGATCAATGCCGGAAGCTCGCCGCTGATCGTGATCGACGGCTTTCCGGGGGGCGACATCCGGGCGCTCAATCAAGACGATATTAAATCGATCGACGTATTGAAAGACGCTTCCGCGGGCGCCATTTACGGCACACGCGCCGCTTCGGGGGTGATCCTGATTACCACTAAAAGCGGATCGAACACCGAAGGAAAAGTAAAACTGACGTACAGCACCGAATTTTCCAAAAAACAGGATTACCGCAAACCCCGGATGCTTTCGGCCACCGAATACGTGCAACGCGGCGTGGGCATCGATTACGGCGACGAGGTAGATTGGTGGGAAGCGATGATTAACGACCGGAATCTGTCGCAGAAACAACACCTGGCGCTGGAAATGGGCACGGAAAAGGCCCAGGTATACGTTTCTTTCTTTTATGAACACAACGAAGGGATCACGATCTGCGATTCGCGACAGGATTACGGCGGAAGGATAAATGCCAATTTCAAACTGTTCGACGGCTGGCTGGAAATGCGGCCCAATATCGATTACCGGCAGGCGGCACGCGTGCGGAATTTTCCCAATATGCAGCAGGCGCTGCGCAACAATCCTACGCGTTCGCCTTACGATGCGGAAAGTGCTACCGGCTATAACGTATGGCTGAACGAATCGTTGGATTATAATGTGCTGGCCGATGCCCGACTGGAAAAAAACGAGGGGCTGGATAAATGGTTCAAGCCCGAAATTACCCTGAAGTTGAATATCAAACCCATCGGGGGATTGTTTTACCAACAGTTGGTAGGATACGAAAACCGGCAATGGGAATTGCACGAATTCCGTTCGCGCAACCACCGGGACGAATTGCAGAACTCCCGGAAAGGCTGGGCGAAACTTTTGTTCGACAAGACCGAGAATCTAAGCACGGAAGGGTATCTGACGTATAGGAAAGAGACGAACGCAGGGCATAGTTTGAATGCCGTGGCGGGTTATTCTTATTTTGAAAAGAACGGGGAAAGCTTTCATATGGAAAACTATAATTTTGCCATGGATGCGCTTACCTTCTGGGACATGGGAAAAGGCTCTTTTCTGAGTGACGGAAAGGCCGGGATGGAATCGTCCAAAAGTATCACCGAACGGTTGTTTTCTTTGTTTGCGCGTCTGAATTATTCGTACGCCGATAAGTATATGCTGCTGGCCTCCCTACGCCATGAAGGTTCTTCCAAATTTGCCGCCGATCACCGTTGGGCTAATTTCTGGGCGCTCTCGGGCGGCTGGCGTATCTCCGGCGAATCGTTTATGAAAGAGGCGGAGTGGGTGAACGATCTGAAGCTCCGTTTCGGCTATGGCGTGACGGGGAACAATGATTTCGGGGCCGATTATATGGCCAATATCTTATCGTCCGACCAGTTCTGGCTTTTACCGAACGGGGAATGGGCGTATGCGTACGGAAAAGGGCAAAACGTGAACCGCGACCTGGGATGGGAGGAAAAGAAAGAATGGAATATCGGAGTGGATTATTCCTTTTTCGACAACCGCCTGTACGGAAAATTCGACTATTATCGCCGCAAAATCGATAACCTGCTCTATAGCGTGAAAGTATCGCAGCCGCCTTATACCAATGCCACGCAATGGCAGAATATCGGCAGTATGGAGAGCAAAGGGTGGGAATTCGAAGTAGGGGGCGACCTGATCCGCACGAAGGATTTTACCTGGACTTCCAGCCTCAATCTGAGCCATAACCGCGGAAAGATCCTCACTTTGTGGGGAAATAACACATATTATGACGGCTACGGGTTCCCGGCCCCCGGGAGCCCGGGTTCTGCCAGCCGGCTGGCAGAAGGATCGACGATCGGCTCGTTTTATCTCTGGAAATTCGCCGGCTTCGACAACGACGGCAATTTCCTGCTCTATAATAAAGAAGGAAAGGTGATTCCCGCTTCCGAAAAAACCGAAAACGACAAACGGTTCCTGGGGAATTACCAACCGGCCGTGATGCTGGGATGGAATCATACTTTTCTTTACAAGGACTGGGATTTGGGAATCAGTATGCGTAGCTGGATCGATTTCGACGTGTATAATACGCTGACGATGTATTTCGGAATTCAGGGTATCGATAATTGTAATGTATTGAAAGAGGCCTACGGTAAATTCAATGCTGTGCGGGGGGAAAAGCAGATTACCGATTATTACCTGGAGGACGGCACCTTTCTGAAAATCGATGCGATTACACTGGGATATACCTTGCATCTGAAAAAGTATACGCGCTGGGCGGAGCGTTTGCGGGTATACGGTACGGTGGGCAACGTTTGCACCCTTACCGGGTATAGCGGCTTGAATCCGGAGGTGAATATCGCCGGCTGGGATAAGGGTATCGACGCGTTCTGGCGGGATTCCGACCCGACGAAAGAATACCCGGGTATCTATCCGCTTGTACGTACCTATACGCTCGGTTTGCAGGTTACCTTTTAACGGAGCCGTTCCTTTTAACAGACCGGCTCCTTTTGGCAGACCGGTTCCTTTTAAAAAAGGAAAGGCGACTGTGCTTTCCCAATCGCCTTTTCCTGTTTTTATCCGGTACCTGTGGGCTATTACCTATGGCCGGGGACGCCTTTTTATTTTGCGGTATTCATTACGCCCGAATCGTTATCGCTGTTATTCACCTTTTTCTGTCCGGCTTTGAAGGTACGTCCGAACGAGAAATTGTAGGATACTTTGGCCAGGAACAAGCGGGAACTTTCGCCGATATACATGGCTTTTTTATACGACGCGTGTTTCGACCAGTTTTCGGTTTGCACTTTAAAATTGTCGGACAAAAGATTGAACGCTCCTAACCCCACCGAAAAGTTCTTATGCCGGTAACTGAACATGATTTGCTGGATATTCTCGCCCCCGTTCATCGTCTCGCCCCAGAACCAGTTCCGGTTGGTGAACATCATATAATTGAATGAGAAATTTTTGTAGGTCACCGACGCGTTGCCCTCGCAGAACCAGTTGGTATACGTATGCGAATAGGTATTGCCCCGGCTGATGAAGCGATTCACGCCGCAGGTGAAAGATAGCTGAAAAATATCCTTGATGGGGCCCAGGCGTATCATCATCTCGCCGGTCATGCGTTGCCAGCTCCGCTGGTTGTCCCAGGTCAGGATTACCTTTCGGCCTTCCAATCGCTTTTCGTCCATGATGGCGTCGGGAGCGTACTCGTAATAGCCCCACAAATTTCCATAAAAGATGCCCTTCTGCCACTCGTACGTCAACCCCAGGCTATATTTCAGATAAGGGGTCAGGTCGGGATTTCCCCGCTGGATTTGCAGCGAGTCCACCGTTTGTTCAATGGCATTCAGATTCGAAAGGGAGGGCGAGGAATTATTAATCTGGGCGTTCAGCCGAACAAACGATTGGCCGGGCAGGTTATACTGCCCCGACACTTTGGGCCGGAAGGTATAGTATTGATAAGCGTCTCCTTCGCCGGCCTGATGATACCAGTAACGGGAAGCTCCCACGCCGAGCGTGTAATCGAATTTCTTTACCCGGCCTTTAAACTCGCCATACATATAGGTTTCCGCCTGGGTCATTTTCGTGGTATAATCGTGGCCGTTGCGGTAATCGTTGTTGGAATAGGCTTGCATATGCTTGACGCCCCCGCCAAAGCGATTGCCGCCCGCAAGTTTCTTCTCATAAATGCCTTCCCCAATCAGCGAGTATTTGTGACCGTCTACCCCGTTGTTAATATCGGTTAGCAAAAGTTCGTCGCGGCTTTCCCGGTACAAACGCTGCGACTCTTCGCCGTTGTAAGTTCCTACCAGATTGAATACCAGCGTCTGATCGTGTTTCAGATTACGCTGGTAATACAGGTCGAGGGCGGGCCGGCTGGTGGTTTGGTCGGTATTGTCGATTACCGCTACCCGGTCGTCGGGATCGATTACATTGTATAGCGTTCCCCGGTAATTCATTTTGGGGTTCGCATCGCATGCATAACGAAAGGTGGCATTGAACAGGTAGGCATCCGATTGGTTGCTGTAGTTCAGGTTCAGATTGTGCATGAATATTTTCAGCCGCCCCGGTTCGCCCTTCTCGATGCGATGGAGCGACGTACCGTCGGCCAGGTGAAATTCTTCTTCGTTTTCCCGCCAGAGCTCGTGGAAATTGCGGGTGTCCAATCGATAGGAAGATCTGAACTCGGAGCGTTTGTAGTTGATTTTGCCGGCTGCAAAATATTGTCCCCACTCGGCATTCAAGCCGGTGGTGAGTTCGGTGCTCAGACTGCCCCCGGTTTCCGGTCGGCGCACGATATAATCGAGCACGACCTCCGCATTTCCGTACCGCAGGCCCGGATTGTCGTGAAACTCCACCCGGATAACATCAGCCGGCAACAACGCCTGGACATCTTGCATTTCTACTTTCACCCCGTTGATGCGCAGTTGTACTTCACCCCCTCCCGGTATGATGATCTCATTGTTCAGGTGGTTTACCACGATACGGGGCAACATGAGCTGGTCGAGCAGGTTCACGCCGTTGGTAGAGGCTTTGAGCTGGCGATCGGAGGGAAAAACGATTTTGCGGTCGAGCGTACTCCGCTGGTTGGCGGCGTTTACCACTACGTTGTCGAGCGACACGGCAGCGTCGCCAAGCAGGATCTCGCCCAGTGCTACGCTTTGGGAACAACCATCCAGCACGATGTATTTGGTTTCGTATCCCAGGCTGGAAACGGCCAGCAGGTAGTCGCCCGGTTTGACATGTTTTAAAATAAAATTTCCCTTGCCGTTGGTGGTGGTGCCGGCAATAAAGGTAGAATCTTTTTGTTGGAGTACGACGTTGGCAAATTCCAACGCCTGCCGGGCGCCGGTTTCGCATACCCTGCCGCCGATTTCGAATTGTTGGGCGAAAAGCCCTTGTACCATGCTGCACAGCAGCATGAGTCCGATCAGTATACCTTTCATGTCTATCTATTTTTAGGGGCTGAAAATAATTGCCGGATGGCCTGTCCTGCTGTTCCTTTCAGTTTGTTTATTCATAGGACTGGGGCTTCGAAAAAATGGTTACACCAAAAACCGCAAAAATTTATTTCCATGACTAGTCCTAAATAACCGTTACAGTTATTGGACAAAAATAAAACATTCAGTACAGTTCGGCAAGGCTAGCCTTGCCGAACTGTTTGTTTTTATAACTTTTAATTCTAATCTGCCTTTGATGGTGCATATACTCGGGTGTTTTGTATCCGCACGAGTAATGTGGCCTTAGATTATTATATTTATAGACAGCATCCTTTACCAAACCCTTCATCTGGTTCAATGGAAGATTAAGGTCTTCAAGCAGAAACTCATGTTTGAGTATACCGTTTATCCTTTCGGCTATGGCATTTGCATAAGGGTCATAGGATTCAGTCATGCTCGGTATGATATGATACCGTTTCAATAATCTCTGATATGCATCGGAGCAATATTGTATACCACGATCTGAGTGGTGTATTAAGGGTTCCTTCCTGTACAATCGGTTGTGATTAGCCATCTTTAAGGCCTTAAGGGTACCCAGAGTATCTAAAGAGCAGGAAAGGTCATATCCCATAACCTTCTTTGAATAAGCGTCTGTAACCAATGAGAGATACAAGTGCCTGTTTCTATTCCTTATATAGGTTATATCCGATACCCAGATTTCTTCCGGACGTATAGGGTTCATATTGGCCACAAGGTTCTTGTACCTGCGGAACCGATGGTGAGAGTTGGTCGTTACATGATAGGAACGAACAGGCTTTATGAGCAGGTGGTTGGCACGCAGTATGTCAAACAGCCTGTCACGGCCGACTTTCTTCTCTTTCAATACCGGTTCAAGCATATGATAAAGTTTGCGCGTACCTATACGGGGCATCTCCAAACGGAGGACCTGTACCATCTCTACTACTTCAGTCGCTTTTTGGCGACTTTTGTCTATACTCCAGTGTTGACGGTAATATTTTTGCCTGCTTATCCCGAGCAGTCGGCAGATTCCGCTGATACTTACGGATTTTTCTTCTTTGTATTGGATGACTGTTCGGGAAAGGAGTTTTTTCGGATATCGATGTGATATTCCTTTTCTGCGATATCTATCATTGTATCAAAGAATTCGGCTTTCATATCTTTTAACTCAAGCTCCTTCTCAAGACGGGCATTCTTGCGCTCCAACAACTTTACTTTCTGCTCTAATTCAAGCAGTTGCTGTTCTTTGCTCTTTTCCATGGGAATATGAGATTTGTTTGACAAGTCAAAGTTACCATATTTTTCAATCCAACGCTTTACTGTTTGGCTTCCTTGTATACCATATTTACGCTGAATAGACTCCAAACTTAGCCGACTTGTTTCATACTCTTGAACTACTGACAATTTAAAGGACATGCTGTAATCCTTTTGTGTACGTCTAACGTACTTACTTTCTGACTTTTCCATTTCGTTACTTTTTTAGGTGTAACGCTATTTTAGGACTAGACAC
>DBFJSK010000416.1:0-4272 GCA_048403675.1 Tannerellaceae bacterium
AGAGTTCCTCCAGGAGAATGAAACTATTGATTTTAAAATTAACGGTTAATCTTGGCAAAAGCGGAAAGATTTACTACTTTTGACACCGCACTTGAAAGGAAACGAACGATTTATTAAAAACTAAAATATTATGGCACTACAAGTAACAGATGCAAATTTCGAAGAGTTGGTAAACGCCGGTAAGCCTATGGTTCTGGATTTTTGGGCAGAATGGTGCGGCCCCTGCCGCATGGTTTCGCCCATTATCGACGAACTGGCTACCTTATACGAAGGCCGCGTAACGATCGGCAAGATGGATGTAGACAGCAATAACGACGTAGTCGGACAATTCGGTATCCGTAACATTCCCACCGTTTTATTTTTCAAAGACGGCAAAGTGGTCGACAAGGTGGTAGGTGCCACATCCAAAGATAAATTCACGGAAAAAATCGAAGCGCTGCTGAAATAAAAAAGCTGTGCTAAGAACGTCTGTTCTCCCCCCGGTATCCTAAAATCCGAAGGGTACGATAAAAGGGCGCCTCCTCTTTCGCAGGAAGGCGCCCTTACTTATAATCTGTAAGCAGGAAGGTCTAAAACCGCTGCCGTCACCCTGTTTTTCCTTGGAAAGTCCTGTTTTCTACAACAAGAGAGGGCCTTATCGAATGCTTATTTTCGAAGAAGTGTCAATCTATAAGTTCCCTTCCGTCCACTTCCTTACAGCTCATTTCCTTACAGCCCGAAAGCATATGCCGTTTACCCGGAGGCCCCGGCAAGCGTTCCATCCGATAACCGGCCGCCTGCATCCGCCGGCGCACCTCTCCCTTGGCGCAATACGTCACGATCCGGGCGCCCGGGGCACTGATGGCATACAACCGCTCGAACATGGCCGCCTCCCACATTTCGGGTTGTTTGTCGGGGGCAAACGCATCGAAATAAATCAGATCTATTGCTTTCGGCAAATTGCAGGTACGGCTGTCACCCGCTATTTTGTGCAAGGTAAACCGGTCGTTGATCGCGACCGCCGTATTCCAGGGAGCAGCATGGAGTTGCTCGAACCAACCGCGCTGCCGCACTCCCGCTCTTTCTCCATAATTTAACGTCCTCACAATCTCGTGCTCCAACGGGTACAATTCCACCGCATAATAATCAATATGCCGGTAGCGGCCAGCCTCCGGAGCAGACTGCATCCCATCGCAAAGGGTAAGAAAAGCGTTCAGCCCCGTACCGAAACCGATTTCCAGCAAACGAACGTTTTCTTTTTCCACCGCATGCAAACCGGCGCCAATAAAGATATGACGGGATTCCTGTACGGCTCCGTTCACCGAATGATAGTGTTCGTTCAACCGAGGAACAAACAAAGTATGGCTGCCGTCGGCAGTTAGTTGTAATTCTCTTTCCATCTATATGTTATCTTTATTCGCTCCCCAAAACGCCGGCAAGGGTTTTCCGGGAGCGGCCCAGGAGCGAACAAAGATAGCAGAATACCCCGGTAAAAAAAAGCGGGTTTCCCTTCCAGTAGCGGATTTGCTTTTTCTCCCTATTTTCATGGGTAGCTAACAAATAATAATTAAATTTGCAGCCAGCTTGTTTTCAGGAACAAATGCGAAAAATCACTTATGGCAAACAGTCCGTTACAAAAAATAAAAACAGGAATATTCTTACGATTCATTCTCATAATCGTCGGTCTGTTTGCGACGGGATTCGCTTCGGCAGACGACACCCATCCCATCTTGATTATCAGTTCCTACAATCCCGATACCCGCAACACCACTTCGAATATTTCCGAATTCATGGAAGAATATAAACGCCTGGGGGGAAGTGCCTCGGTCGTGATCGAAAACATGAATTGCAAAAGTTTGCCCGAAGCTCCGATGTGGAAAGAACGCATGAAGGGTATCCTGAAGAAATACCGCGGCAATTACCACCCCCGGCTGATTATGGTACTTGGCCAGGAAGCTTGGTCGTCGTATCTTTCGCAAGACACCCTGGAAACAGCCGATGTACCCATCTTGTGCGGCATGGTGAGCCGGAATGCCATTTTGCTCCCCGATTCTTCGGTATCCATTCCTACGTGGGAACCGGAATACATCGATATGCAAAGTTATCTCGACAAAGGATACAAAGTATCGGGATTTTTCTATTCGTATGATGTGGTAAAAAACGTGGAATTGGCGTTGAAACTGTATCCGGAAACGGAAAACATCGCCTTAATCACCGATAACACCTACGGAGGCATCGCGCTGCAAACTTTCGTAAAGGAAGAAATGGAGAAATTTCCCGAACTGAACCTCATTTTCCTTGACGGACGGCAGAACAATATCTACACCATCATCGAACAAATTAAAGAACTCCCGAAAAAAACGGCCATTCTGATGGGTACCTGGCGCGTCGATGTGAACGACGGCTATTACGTAAGCAATGCAACGTATACGATGATGACCGCCAATCCCTCGCTTCCCGCTTTTACCCTAACTTCGGTAGGGCTCAGCCACTGGGCGATAGGAGGGTATCTCCCCAAATATCGTAGCGTGGGCAAAGATTTGGCCCGCAAGGCCGCCCATATCCTCGACAATAAGCCGGAAAAAGGGGACGTGACGCCCGAATTTATTCCGAATTATTATACCTTCGATCTGCATAAGCTCCGCCAATATGCGATTAACCAGAAACAACTTCCCAAGGGCGCGGTCTTCATCAATGAAGATACCAACGTGCTGGAAAAATATAAAATAGAAATCCTGCTTTCGGTTGTTTCCTTTTTACTGATTTTCCTTATCACTATCCTTTATTTCTTTATCCGCACGAAGAAACTGAAGGATAAATTATTGGATCTGCAAAAGGACAACGTCATTATCATGAACAATATGCAGGTTTCGATCCAATTTATCAATCCGGATTATACCGTGAAATGGGCTAATCAGATTCATTATCCGTGTATTCCTGAACACGGACCGGAGCATTGTTTCCTGGTGAAAAACGGGAAAAAGCCTTATTGCAAAAACTGCACGGTCATTTCGGCTATGGAGAGCAAACAACCGGTCGAAATCATCAAGGAATGCTGCCCGAACCAGTATTTGCATATCCTGGCCAATCCGGTATTGGGCGAGCGCGGAGAATTGATCGGGATCGTATTAAAAAAGGAAGACGTCACGAAGCAGAAAATTGCCGAAAACGAACTTCGTATCGCCAAGGAAAAAGCGGAAGAGTCCGACCGGCTGAAATCGGCGTTCCTGGCAAATATGAGCCACGAAATCCGGACGCCGCTCAATGCCATCGTGGGCTTTTCGGGTCTGCTGGCCACTACGGAAAATCCGGAAGAACGGGATGAATACATCAATATCATCAACAGTAACAACGATTTGCTGTTGCAATTGATTAACGATATTCTCGATTTGGCCAAAATCGAAGCGGGAACGCTCGAATTTGTCAGTTCGGATGTAGACGTGAATCAGCTTTTTTCGGATATTGAACAAACCTCGCGGCTCAAAGCGATGGAAGGCGTACAAGTATCGTTTGTGGAGAAACTGCCGCATTGTATGCTGTATGTCGATAAGAACCGGCTGTCGCAAGTAATTACGAATTTCATCAACAACGCCATCAAGTTTACTCATGAGGGAAGTATCCAGTTCGGTTACCGTCACGAGGGAAAGGTACTTTACTTCTATGTAACCGATACCGGATGCGGAATATCCGAAGAAGAAGTCGAACGCGTATTCAACCGCTTTGTCAAATTGAACAGTTTCGCCCAGGGGACGGGGCTAGGCCTTTCCATTTGCCAGATGATCGTCAAGAAATTGCAAGGTGAGATCGGCGTCGAATCGGAATACGGCAAAGGTTCGACCTTCTGGTTTACCTTACCCGACACGCTTCTGCAAGCGGTGCCGGAAAAGGAAGATGCGGCCGATCATCCGATGGTAACACCTCATCAGTTTACACGTAAAGCAACCTTGCTCGTGGCCGAAGATAATGAAAGCAATTATACGCTTTTCCAAGTAATCCTCAAAGAGTTCAACCTGCTGCATGCCCGCAATGGCCGGGAGGCGGTGGAGCTTTACCGTCGCTATCGGCCGGATTTGATTTTGATGGATCTGAAGATGCCGGAAATGGACGGTTATGAAGCAACGGCCGAGATCCGGAAAGAAGATCAGGCGATTCCGATCATAGCCGTAACGGCTTTCGCCTTCTCGGAAGACGAACAGCGGGTACAGCAGAGTGGTTTCAATGCGTATGTTTCCAAACCGATCAAACCTCTGGAGTTAAAGAAAGCGATCCACACGTTTCTGAAAGAATAAGTTT
>DBFJSK010000417.1:0-5566 GCA_048403675.1 Tannerellaceae bacterium
GCCATCCCCTGTCGACCACTTCCCGCTGAATCAGCGGCAACATGGCATATCCCCCGCCAATGGTGAAGGTACCTATCTTAACGAAAGTAAGAAAAAGTGTCCAATACATAGTCCGATCGTCTTCAATTTATTCCGGCCCCGACGCCGCCCCCCCTAAGGGGGATGCTTTCTTTTATCTTCCCAGCGCCTTTTGATAAGCTTGCTTATCATTAATCAGTTCCAAGGCTTTCTGATAGCTCGCATTATCCGCATTAATCACCTGGAAATACTCGTTCATATCATACAAATCGCGTGCTATCAGCGCTTTAATCTGAAGCTGAATCAACGCTTTGGAACGGTTATACTGCTCCTGCTCGAAAGCAATCTTCTCCTCGTCGGCCAAGGCCAGCAACTCCTGCATCATCGGCTCCGTCACCTCGAAATGCGGCTGGAACTGGCTGAATTTCGGATACGATTTATTCATCTGCGCCCGGTTGCGATCCAGGTAATTCATCGCAATCCGGTTCACCAAGCCGGTAGCCACCAACTTCCGGTGATAATCCGTATACCGCGACGTATCGACCGGAATAAATAAATCCGGCATAATCCCGCCGCCGCCATACACAACCCGCTCGGTTTCCAACGTATGATATTTCATGGAATCGGGGAAATGAATACTATCGGCACTCATCAATTCGCCGCGGTTATAGCGGTCGATCAAGTCGTGCTCATAGGCCTCCAACCCGCCGTTTTCATACGGTTTCTGGATACAACGGCCCGTCGGGGTATAATACCGGGAAACGGTAAGCCGCATCATCGAGCCGTCAGGCAGGGGGATCGGCTTCTGCACCAAGCCCTTACCGAACGTACGGCGCCCCACGATCACGCCCCGATCCCAATCCTGTATCGCACCCGAGAGGATTTCGCTGGCCGAAGCCGACGATTCATCGACCAACACCACCAGGCGCCCTTCTTCAAAGCCCCCGCGCGCCGTCGCTTTCGCCTCGTCGCGCGGCAGCCGGCTCCCTTCGGTATACACGATCAATTTATCTTTCCCCAGAAACTCGTCGGCCAGTTCGATTGCGATATTGAGATACCCTCCCCCGTTGCCTTGCAAATCCAGAATCAATTGCTTCATGCCCTCTTGCTGCAATTTAGCCAGCGCCTCACGGAATTCGTCGGCCGAAGAAGCCGCAAACCGGTTCAGTTTGATGTATCCCGTATGCTTATCCGCCATATAAGCGGCATCGAGACTGTGCACCGGTATTTTCCCGCGAATGATTTTAAATTCGATCAGCTCCGGATCTTTGTTGCGAAGCACCTTCACCCGCACTTCCGTACCTTTGGGCCCGCGCAGCCGTTTCATAATATCGGGTGTTTTCATCTTAACCCCTGCAATCAGCGTATCATCCACAAAAATGATCCGGTCGCCGGCTGTCAGGCCCACTTTTTCAGACGGCCCTCCGGGAATGACCTGAATTACATACAAGGTATCGGTCAGCACGTTGAACTGGATGCCGATCCCGTCGAAGTTACCCTGCAACGGCTCGGTCATGGCCTTCGTTTCTTCCGGATCCATATAATTGGAATGCGGATCGAGCTTTTCAAGCATCCCCACGATGGCGTCTTCCACCAGCTTGCTTTCGTCGGTGGAATCGACATATAAATTGGTAATGGCATACAAGGCCAATTGCAGTTTGCGCGCATCCCTGTCTGCCTTCTGCGCTACGGCGGGCAGAATTACAAGCGCCGTCAGAAACAGCGCCAAAGTTATTTTTTTCATTCTTTTTTTATTTCGTCGTTCCTCAATACAGTTCCGTCTCCTTCGGCACGAAAAGAGAGATGTCTTTTCCATACCGGAGTAATTCGCGTACAATACTAGAACTGATATGCGTATGCTCCGGTTCGGTAAATAAGATAAATGTTTCGATCCCGGTGAGTTTGCGATTGACGTCGGCAATCGTTTTCTCGTATTCGAAATCGTTGACCGTCCGGATGCCGCGCAATATAAAACCGGCCCCCACTTCGCAGGCGAAATCGACCGTGAGCGAATGGTAGGACATCACTTTCACCCGCGGATTGTGGCGATACAAATTCCGAATGGCCTCCATCCGTTTTTCGAGCGAAAAATAAGTCAGTTTTTTATCGTTGATACCGATGGAGATAATGATTTCATCTACCAAATCGAGTCCTCGTCTGACCAGCGATTGATGACCGATCGTAAACGGATCGAACGTACCCGGAAACAGCGCAATCCGCTTTTTCGGTTGCGGCTCGCACGTCGGGGGGGGATATGCTTCGGCTAAGTGTGTTTCTTCTTCCATTTCATTGCGTATAAAGACAAGACGCAGACGGCGGCTTAAAAAGCCGTTCAGTTCACCACGTCTTCCTCGATTACCAGGTTGTCTATAATAAAGCCTTGACGCTCCATCGTATTCTTACCCATATAAAACTCCAGCATCTCCTTGACGGAATCCTCTCTTTTCATCGTCACCGGATCGAGCCGGATGTCTTTTCCGATGAAATGTTTAAATTCGTCGGGCGAAATCTCCCCCAGCCCTTTGAAGCGGGTGATTTCGGGATTCTTGCCGGCCGCCGCGATAGCCGCCAGCCGTTCTTCCTCGCTGTAGCAATACCAGGTTCGCTGTTTGTTGCGCACCCGGAACAAAGGGGTTTGCAAAATATATACGTGATTGCGTTTAATCAGATCGGGAAAAAATTGCAGAAAGAAAGTAATCAACAGCAAACGGATATGCATCCCGTCCACATCGGCATCGGTCGCAATAATCACTTTATTGTACCGCAGCCCTTCCAACCCGTCTTCAATATTCAGCGCGGCCTGCAACAGATTAAATTCCTCGTTTTCGTACACGATTTTTTTGGTCAGCCCGTAGCTATTCAACGGTTTACCGCGCAGGCTGAATACCGCTTGCAAGTTCGGATCGCGGCTCTTGGTAATCGACCCGCTGGCCGAGTCGCCCTCGGTAATGAAAATACTCGTATCCTCCGTGCGGTCGCCTTTGGCATCGTTGAGGTGAATACGGCAATCGCGCAATTTCTTATTGTGCAGATTCGCCTTTTTCGCCCGTTCGCGCGCCAGCTTGGTGACGCCGGCGATGGCCTTCCGCTCTTTCTCCGATTCGAGAATTTTCCGCAGCAACGCATCCGACGTTTCGGTACTTTTATGCAAATAATTGTCCAGCTCTTTCTTCAGGAAATCGCCGATAAACTTGGCTACCGTAGGCCCTTCCGGCCCCATGTCTTTCGAACCCAGCTTCGTCTTGGTCTGGCTTTCGAACACCGGTTCTTCCACCTTGATGCTGATGGCGGCCACAATGCCGGCGCGAATGTCGGAATATTCGAAGTTCTTATTGTAAAATTCTTTGATAACCCGGCTGACCGCTTCGCGAAACGCAGACAGATGCGTACCGCCTTGCGTGGTATGCTGGCCGTTTACAAAGGAATAATATTCTTCGCCGTACTGGTTGCTGTGGGTGATGACCAGTTCAATATCTTCTCCCGCCAGATGAATGATGGGATAAAGCGGCTCGGTGGTCATATTCTCGTTCAGTAAATCCACCAACCCGTTGCGGGAATGGAATTTGCGGCCGTTATAGACAATGGTAAGCCCCGAATTCAGAAAGACATAGTTTTTCAACAAGCTTTCAATAAACTCGTCTTTATATTCATAGTCCTTGAATATCTCGCGGTCGGGAATAAAATAGACCATCGTGCCGTTGGCCTCGTCGGTGGGCTGTACGGGCGATTCTTCCGTAACGATGGCCTTATTGTATTCCACCCGTTTCGATTCGCCGTCGCGGAAACTGGTAATCAGGAAATAACTGCTCAAGGCGTTCACCGCCTTGATGCCGACGCCGTTCAAACCGACCGATTTTTTAAACGCTTTACTGTCGTATTTGGCGCCGGTATTCATTTTGCTGGATACGTCCACCACCTTTCCCAAAGGCACGCCACGGCCGTAGTCGCGCACGGCCACGGAACCTTCTTCCACCGTGACTTCGATCGTTTTGCCGTATCCCATCATATACTCGTCGATGGAATTGTCGAGTACCTCTTTCAACAATACGTAAATACCGTCGTCGGCATAACTTCCGTCGCCCAGCTTCCCGATATACATGCCCGGACGGCGCCGGATATGCTCCATCCAGTCGAGCGTCTTAATGTCATCGTCATTATACGCTGTAGGTTGCTGCATCGTTGAATTCAGTTCATCCATTCTTCATTAACTCCCTCCACGGGTAAACCGCTTTCGGCCGTTTACCCGAAATAAAAAAATTAGTATTTAATTGGTCGGGCTGCACCGACCGCGCTTTGGTCAGTCGGACAGCCGTTTGATAAAGGCTCTGCGCGTTTTATGATGTTCGCGTTTGAAATAATCCCACTGGGCCTGTACGGCACTATTGGATTCCAACTCGGGATTGCTTTCGGCATACACCGTTCCTATCCGTTTATAAACCGGGATAAGATCGTTGAAAAGCAGGGCGTTCACCCCTTTATTCTGGTATTCGGGCAGTACGCCGGTAAGATAGAGATCGATCACCTTCGGCTTCGTTTTCAAGGCCTTAAGCAAATGGAACCAACCGAAAGGAAGCATCCGCCCGCGGGCTTTTTGCAAGGCTTTCGAAAGGCTGGGCAGCGAAATGCCGAAGCCTACCACCTGATCGTCTTGCTCGCGAACGATGAGCGTGACCAGATCGAGCCGCAACATGGGGATATACATCTGGATGTAATAATCGATCTGCTTCTGCGTCAGTTGGGCGAATCCGTATAGCGGAGCGTAGGAAGCGTTCAGCGTTTCGAACACTTTCTGGGCATACGGCATGAGATCTTTCGTACGGGTAAACTTCATCGTTTTAAGCCCGTATTTCTTTTTTACGATCTCGCCGATGCGCTGGTGCTTTTCGGGGATTCCGTCGGGAATATAAATTTTAAACTCGTGCCAATCCTGATCTTTTTCATACCCTAATCGCTCCATATGCTGGGGGTAATAGGGATAATTATAGATCGTGGCCATCGTACCGAGCTGGTCGAATCCGTCAATGAGCATGCCTTCGTGGTCGAGATCGGTGAAGCCCATCGGGCCTTGGATCGCTTCCATTCCCTGGCCGCGGGCCCATTTTTCGACGGCGCCGAACAGGGCGTCTGTCACTTCCTGGTCGTCGATAAAATCGACAAAACCGAAGCGGGCGTATTTCTGCTGCCAGGTTTCATTACTGCGGCGGTTTACCATGCCGGCAATGCGACCGGCTATTTTCCCGTCTTTATAGGCCAGAAAATAAACGGCGTCGCAGACTTCGAAGGCCGGATTTTTCTTCTTGTCGAGCGTTACCAACTCTTCGTCGATAAGCCCGGGTACGTGGTAAGGATTCTCTTTGTATAAATCAATATTGAACTTAACAAATTGCCTAAGTTCCTTCTTCCCTCTAACTTCTCTAACTTGTACGCTCATCCATCATTTCGTTTGAACCGCAAATTTACGAAATAATTTATTACTGAACGGCTTTTTGCGTGTGAAGATTCGTTTCGGGCGGCTGTTAAAAGAATCTATCGCTGAGCGGAAAGAGAA
>DBFJSK010000418.1:0-4358 GCA_048403675.1 Tannerellaceae bacterium
GACCGTTTAAATTAAAGACAAAATGAAAAAGTTAGTTGCATTTGCTGCCGTAATCGCAGCCGTTTCTTTCGCATCTTGTGGCAACAAATCTGCCGAATCTACTGAAACTGTTGCTGAAACTGAAACTGCTACTGTAGAAGAAGTTGCTCCCGCAGCCGAAGAAGCTACCGAAGAAGTTGCCGTTGCCGATTCTACTGCAACTGAAGCAGCTCCGGCAGAAGCTGTAGAAGCTGCTCCCGCCGAATAAGATCGGGGAGAACCGAACGAAAGGACAGTCTGTATGCGCATAACATACAGACTTTTTTTGTTTATAAATTTTACCCTACATATATGAAACGCTACGTATTCCTTTCCCTTTTTGTCGTGCTGACCCAAGCGGTTTTCGCCCAAGCCACCGCCGATACCACCTTGTCGCTCAGCAACATCGAAATCCAAGGCAAACGCTTCGGCGGCCTGAGCGGCGGCGAGGTCAAGCGCTTGCAAGTAGAAAACAACCTCAGCAGCCAGGCCGCCACCACCTCCGAAGCCTTGCGCCAACTACCCTCCCTGCTGACCGATATAGAAGGAAGCGTCACCTTCCGCGGATCGAATAAAGCCGGAATGTTGCTCGACGGCATCCCCTACGGCCTTTTAGAAGAATACAGTGGCGATATGCTGATCCAATTGCCCGCGCTCTTCTTCAACCGCATCGCCTTGAGTTCCGTACCACCCATCCCCCTCGTTCCCGACGGCGATGCCGGCGTGCTGAACCTGGCCTCTTCCGGCTATACCGCTGCCGATTCCCCTTTGCAACTCACCCTCGGCGCCGGCTTGCAAGAACGCTACAATGCCGGGGCCATCCTCAACCTCCATCCGGGCCGGTTCCATATCCTGGCCAAATACAATTACCGCCGGGAATACCGCGAACGTAGTTTCCGCAAAAGAACCGTCAATCAAGCCGGCGTAACGGAAATGAACAACAACGCCAAGGCGCGTCCCGACGTGCACCTGGCCGACCTCCGGATAGGATACGATCTGACCCCCCGCGACTTGCTGCAAGTATACGGCCTGTACAGCCTTATGGAGTACGATCGCTACGGTGCGATCCACAACAATAAAATCGACCTGACGAACGGCATCCAGCCGGTTATGTGGCGCCACCGGTACAACCGCCAACACCAGGAAGCCTATGCCGCCGAAGCAGCCTGGCGCCACCGGTTTACCGATCCGGCAGCGGAATTGAACGTCGTTTTCAACTACAACAATTTCGGTTATCACGAAGACAACGATTATAAAAATGAAAAACCGGGCACCGGTACCATCGTAGCCGAAGATAATCTTTACATCCGCCAGAAAAAAGACAATTACTACCTATCGGCCGGTTACCGCAAAGCCTTTGCCGGCGGTTGGACGCTGCAAGCCGGCTATACGGGCCGTTTCCGGAAGGAAACCTACCGGGCCGACGCCCACGACCTGAAGAAAGGGGAATGGATGCCGAACGCCCAGAAGTCGGACGACTTTTCGTTTTACCGGCGTATCCAATTGCTATACGCCTCGGTGGAAAAAGAGTGGGACGCCTTTACCGCCGAAGTCGGCGTACAAGGCGAATATAGCTGGCAAAACGTGCGAAGCGACAAACACACCCGTTTCCAGGCGTATCCTCGCGTACAACTCGGCTATCGCACCGGCTCCTTAGGCGAATTATCGTTGAGCTATGTCGAACGGGTTATCCGGCCGTACGGCGCAGATCTGAACGGGTTTGTGGATTATGCCGATGCTACCCATATCCGGCAAGGAAATCCGGATTTGAAAGACGAACTGATCCATACCCTCGAATTGGCGTACCGGATGGGAACTTCCCGTCTGAGCGTCTCGCCCAGTCTCTATTACCGCCGCAAATCGAACCGGATCATGGAAATGGCCTACGAAGAAAATGAACAAACAATCTGGAAAAAAGCCAACATCGGGCATAGCCAGACCCTCGGATTTGAACTGTCCGCCAACTGGAGCCCCCTCAAACTGCTTTCCCTCGGAGTTTCGGGCGATGTGTATCGCGACGAAATCGACGGACGCATCCTCGGTTACGAAGCCAAGAAATCGCTCGTATGCGGCGATGTAAAAGGAACGCTCAACGTGCATATCACGCCCGTCACCGAATTGCAGCTCGACGGTTTTTACGTATCCGACCAACTCACGCCCCAGGGAAAAATTAAAAGCCGCTACAGCGTGAACGCCGGCTTATCCCAGTATTTCATGCACCGTAAATTACGCGTCAGCCTAAGCATCAACAATATTTTCGACAGCTTGGAAGAAACGACCGTGATCGATACGGAAAAGCTGCAAATCGAACAAGTGCGCAACCGCGACGCCCGCGTTACGTGGCTGACGCTGACGTATCTGCTTTAAGCACCGGTTCGGGCTTTCCGGCCCCCTTTTTCCGCCGGGGGATATAGAGAATAAACCGCATCGAACGGTCGTAGGTAAAGTAATTCCAGATCCAGTTGATCAAAACGATCAGTTTATTCTTTACCCCCAGGATGGAACGCAGGTGCACCAACATCCAAACCGCCCACGCAGGGAAACCGTGCAATTTCATGGTTTTCAGATCCGCCACTGCCCGGTTACGGCCCACCGTAGCCAGCGTGCCGAGATCTTTGTAATGAAAAGCCTCCAGCGTCTGCCCCTTTTCTATCCGCGAGAGATTCTCCGCCAGAAGCTTCCCTTGCTGAATAGCCACCTGCGCTACCTGCGGGTGGCCCTTCGGATATTTTTCCTCCGTCATCAGCGAAATATCGCCGATAGCGAACAGATTCGGAAAACCTTCCACCTGGCTAAAAGCATTTACCACTATACGTCCTGCATGCCCGATATGCGCCGGATCGATCCGGTCGAACCGGACAGCCGTTACGCCGCTTACCCAGACTAAGGTCTGCGTGTCGATCGTCTCCCCCGTGTCCAGTATCACTTTGCCTTCCCGGTAATCCACTACTTTTTTGTCGAGCATCACTTTTACCCCCATCTCCCGCAGGAATCGGTCGGCATTCGAAGAAGAGCTGGCCGACATCGCCCCCAGAATTTTTGAAGAACCCTCCACCAGGTAAATATTTACCTTAAAGTTCCCCAGATCCGGATAATCCTTAGGCAATACAAAGCGTTTCATCTCCGATAAAGCCCCCGAGATTTCCACCCCCGTGGCGCCCCCGCCCACCACGACAATATTCAGTAAGGATTGCTTTTCGTACGGATCGGTGGAGACGGCCGCTTTCTCGAAATTTATCAAGAGAATATCCCTGAGCGCCATCGCTTCTTCCACCGTTTTCATCGGCCAGGCTTCCCGCTGGATCGTTTCGTTGCCGAAGAAATTAGTGACCGTGCCGGCGGCCAGTACCAGGTAATCGTACGTGAGCGATCCGATCGACGTCTCGATGCGGTTCTCTTCCGCTACCACCGCCTTTACCTGCGCCAACCGAAAATAAAGGTTGCGCCGTCCGTGGAAAAGTTTGCGGAAAGGAAAAGAAATCGAACTGTAATCCAATCCCGAAGAGGCCACCTGGTAGAGAAGGGGAGGGAATTGATGATAATTATTTTTGTCGATCAGCACGACTTGAAATCGTTTTTTATCCAATTTGTCGGCCAGCTTCAACCCGCCGAAACCACCCCCTACGATGACGACACGCTTTTTATCCGTATCAGGTATATTAAAACTCATAGCTTGACTGTTTTTTACGTATACTTTACAAACAAACAGCCTGCCCGATAAGTTCTTTCGGGGGGGAGAAGACCTAAAAAAGAGGAAAAAGATAAAAAAGTCCGATTTCTTCTTTTCTCCGGTTCGAAGGCCTGAAAACGGTACAAAAAAAGCTCCCGGAACCTCCGGGAGCCTATTGGGGACAAACACCTTTCGGCTGTTTTTTTAAGAGGCGCCTTGTTGTAAAATATCCAGCAAAATGGGTTTGACGCCACTCACGAAACACTCCACCGCGATGACCATCAGGATCAGTCCCATCAGGCGCATCATCACATTATTCCCGGTTTCCCCCATCATTTTCACCAGGCGGGTGGAAGCTCTCAGAATCAGGAACGTAATAAAATAAACCAACGCGATAACGCCGATCAGCACCCCCTTGAGGGTAAGGGTATTGGCATCATCCATCAACATAATTGCGTTGGCGATGGCGCCCGGCCCGCAAAGCATCGGGATCGCCAGGGGGGTGATGGAAATATCGTTGGCATACGTTTTAATTTCCTCGTCTTTCAGTTTCACATTCGTAAACCGGGCTTGCAACATATCGTATCCGATCGTGAAAATAATAATTCCCCCCGCAATCCGGAACCCGTTGGTCGAGATACCGAAAAACTTAAACAAAAACTGCCCCGAA
>DBFJSK010000419.1:0-6248 GCA_048403675.1 Tannerellaceae bacterium
CATGGAATCCGATCCGCCTCTAAGCCTATTCCTAAATACCTGGTTAGTAGTACTTTATAAGCACCCGTTTCTCTCTTCCTCCCACCTCCTACTTATTGTATTTTCTCATTAAAATAAAAACAAAAATAAAGCCCCCCTTGTACCCGCTACACTATCCGGAGGGTAAAGCCCGGTGCCCGCTACCCCGCCTTCCCCAATAATAACTTATTTTTATATCAAAATGTTATCATATAGACCGTGTCTCCCTGTCTTAGCTGGCTTAATCCTTACTTTTTGTTATAAAATCCTGTTGTTTAACATTCTTTTTAAGGTATAAATTTCCCCTCTTATGCTTTGAAAAGTGAATAAAATATCCGACTTTTGCTTCCATGATGAGCCAACCATTAGCAGAGAGATTGCGTCCGAAAACACTCGACGAGTATATCGGACAAAAACACCTGGTAGGACAAGGTGCCGTATTGCGAAAAATGATTGAAGCCGGCAGAGTACCCTCCTTTATCCTGTGGGGCCCCCCCGGTGTGGGAAAGACAACGCTAGCGCAGATCATCGCCAACAAGCTCGACGCCCCCTTTTATACACTCAGCGCCATCAGTTCAGGCGTGAAAGACGTGCGTGAAGTGATCGAGAAGGCCAAGAGCAACCGCTTTTTCAATACCGTATCGCCCATCCTGTTTATCGACGAAATTCACAGGTTCAGCAAATCCCAACAAGATTCCCTGCTGAATGCCGTTGAAACCGGCGTCGTAACCTTGATCGGAGCCACCACCGAGAACCCGTCGTTCGAAGTGATCCGCCCGCTTCTATCGCGCTGCCAGGTATATGTACTCAAATCGCTGGAAAAGGCCGATCTGCTTCACCTGCTGGAAAAAGCCATAAGCGAAGACATCGTGTTGAAAGAAAAGCAAATCCGCCTCACGGAAACCGACGCCATGCTGCGTTACTCCGGCGGCGACGCCCGCAAACTGTTGAACATACTCGAACTGGTAGTGGCTGCCGAAGAAACCGATACGATCGACATACTGGATGCCAAAGTAGTAGAGCGCCTGCAAGAAAATCCGGCGGCCTATGATAAAGGCGGCGAGATGCACTACGACATCATTTCAGCCTTTATCAAATCCATCCGCGGAAGCGACCCCGACGCTGCTATTTACTGGCTGGCCCGCATGGTAGCGGGCGGAGAAGACCCCGAGTTCATCGCCAGGCGACTGGTGATTTCGGCTTCCGAAGACATCGGATTAGCGAATCCGAATGCCCTGTTACTGGCGAATGCTTGCTTCGACGCGCTGAAAAAAATAGGCTGGCCCGAAGGACGGATCATCCTGGCCGAAACCACGGTCTACCTGGCTTGCAGCCCGAAAAGCAACTCCGCCTACCTGTCTATCGATGCCGCACTCAATTTGGTGAACCGCACGGGCAACCTGCCGGTGCCGCTTCACTTGCGCAACGCGCCTACGCAGTTGATGGCCGAGTTGGACTACGGAAAAGAGTACAAATATGCACACGATTACGATAATCATTTTGTCAAGCAGGAATACCTGCCGAAAGAAATTCAGAACGAACGTTTGTGGAAAGGGCAGGAAAACCCCGCCGAACACAAACTTATCGAGCAGATGAAGCGGTTGTGGGGTGACCGGTATTAGCTGATAAACTGTTTGTGAAGACCCATAATTCCTTTCGAAATGATTGTTTGTTTCGGATAAATGTGTACATTAGCCGTCTGTTTTTGAGAAATGAGTTACTTTATTAATATAATAATCTAAAAAAGACATTGGTATGAAGAAGCACAATTTTTATGCAGGTCCTTCTATCCTGAGCGAGTTTACCATCAAAAATACAGCTGCAGCGGTAGAAAATTTTGCGGATATGGGGTTATCACTTCTGGAAATCTCCCACAGAAGTAAAGAGTTTGTAGCCGTAAACGACGAAGCGCGCGCGTTAATCAAGGAACTGCTCGACGTACCGGTCGGTTACGAAGTTGTCTTCCTCGGTGGAGGCGCCAGCCTGCAATTCTGCATGGTACCCTACAACCTGCTCGCTAAAAAGGCAGCCTATCTCGATACAGGTACGTGGGCGTCGAATGCCATCAAGGAAGCCAAATTATTCGGCGAAGTAGACGTAGTGGCTTCTTCCAAAGATGCCAATTACACCTATATTCCGAAAGACTATATCCTTCCCGAAGATGCCGACTATTTCCACTTCACGACCAACAACACGATCTACGGTACGGAAATGCGCTACGACCCTGATACAAAAGTACGTTTGGTAGCCGATATGTCGTCCGACATCTTCTCGCGTCCGATCGACGTATCCAAATACGATATTATCTATGCAGGCGCCCAGAAAAACCTGGCTCCCGCCGGCGTTACCCTCGCCATTGTGCGCCAGGACGCCCTCGGCCATGTAGACCGCGCCATCCCCACGATGCTGAATTACAACACGCATATCAAAAAAGACTCCATGTTCAATACGCCCCCCGTATTGCCGATCTTTGCCGCACTTCAAACCCTGAAATGGTATAAGGAACAAGGCGGAGTAGCAGCCTTGGAAAAAACCAACCTCGAAAAAGCCGGCTTGCTGTACGACGAAATCGACCGCAACAAATTATTCCGGGGTACCGTAGCCGTGGAAGACCGCTCGATTATGAATGTTTGCTTCGTGATGAACGACGAATACAAAGACCTGGAAGATGAATTTGCCAAATTCGCAGCCGCCGCCGGCATGGTCGGCATCAAAGGACACCGTTCGGTGGGCGGATTCCGCGCTTCCTTGTATAACGCGATGCCGAAAAGCAGCGTAGAAGCTTTGGTAGCTACCATGAAAGAATTTGAAAAAATGCATTGATTATGGCAAAGATAATAGTAGCCACAGATAAACCTTTTGCAGCGATAGCCGTGAAAGGAATCCGCGAAGTCGTGGAAGGAGCCGGCAGCGAACTGGTTTTGTTGGAAAAATACGGTGAAAAATCCAAACTGTTGGAAGCCGTAAAAGACGTAGACGCCATCATTATCCGCAGCGACATCATCGATGCCGAGGTATTCGATGCCGCGAAAAACCTGAAAATAGTGGTTCGTGCAGGCGCCGGTTACGATAATGTAGACCTGGCCGCCGCAACGGCGTATAACGTATGCGTGATGAATACCCCCGGGCAGAACTCCAATGCCGTAGCCGAATTGGTATTCGGCATGTTGGTATACGGCGTGCGCAACTTCTATAATGGTACGTCGGGTACCGAGCTGAAAGGCAAAAAGCTGGGTATTCTGGCTTATGGAAATGTCGGTCGGAACGTGGCCCGCATCGCCAAAGGATTCGGCATGGACGTGTATGCCTATGATGCTTTTTGCCCCGCTTCGGCCATCGAAGCCGACGGCGTGAAAGCGGTGGCTTCTACAGCCGATCTGTTCCAGACGTGTGGGATTGTTTCGCTGCATATCCCGGCTACGGCCGAAACCAAAGGTTCGATTAATTTCGACCTGATGCATACCATGCCCAAAGGAGCCATCGTGGTGAATACGGCCCGCAAGGAAGTGATCGACGAAGCCGGTCTGGTGCGAATGATGGAAGAACGTCCGGATTTCAAATACCTGACGGATATTATGCCGGCTGCCCATGCACAACTGGCGGAAAAATATGCCGGCCGTTATTTCAGCACGCCGAAAAAAATGGGTGCACAGACGTCGGAAGCGAATATCAATGCCGGGATTGCCGCTGCCCGTCAGATTGTGGATTTTCTGGAAAACGGGAACGAGAAATTCAGAGTAAATAAATAAGACAGGAACAACCGGCGTGGTAAGCGGGGCTGAGGGTGCGGCCGTCCGTTGCCGGGGCCGGTTGTTTGTTTTTGCGAAAGTTTGTCAACTTGCTTGTATATGGCTAATTAAATAGAATACTATGGCTAAAATCAAACCTTTTAAAGGTATACGTCCTCCCCAGGCTTTGGTGGAAGAAGTGGCTTCCCGTCCGTACGATGTGCTGAACTCCGCCGAGGCTCGCGCCGAAGCGGCCGGCAACGAAAAATCGCTTTACCACATTATCAAACCCGAGATCGATTTTCCCGAAGGAACCGACGAACACGATCCGGCTGTCTATGAAAAGGCAGCCGAAAATTTCCGTCTTTTCCAGGAAAAAGGGTGGTTGGTACAAGATGAAAAAGAACAGTATTACGTCTATGCCCAAACCATGAACGGCCGTACGCAATACGGTTTGGTAGTGGCTGCCTATGTGGACGATTACTTGAACGGAACGATCAAAAAACACGAGCTTACCCGGCGCGATAAGGAAGAAGACCGCATGAAACATGTGCGGGTGAATAACGCCAATATCGAACCGGTATTTTTTGCTTATCCCGACCAGCCGGAGCTGGATGCGATCGTGAAAAAATATACGGCGCACACACCGGAATATGATTTTGTAGCCGAATTGGACGGCTTCGGACATACCTTCTGGGTCATCGACGAGGCGGCCGACATCGATCGGATTACCGAACTTTTTGCCGCGATGCCGGCGCTTTATATTGCCGACGGTCATCATCGCTCGGCCGCCGCCGCCTTGGTAGGTGCCGAAAAAGCGAAACAAAATCCGGCTCATCGGGGTGATGAAGAGTATAATTATTTTATGGCAGTTTGTTTCCCGGCCAACCAGCTTACCATTATCGATTACAACCGGGTGGTGAAGGACTTGAACGGACTGAGCGAGGCCGGGTTGCTGGAAAAGCTGGAAAAGAATTTCACCGTCGAAGCAAAAGGGAAGGAGATCTATCATCCTGCCGGACTGCATAACTTCGCGCTTTACCTGGGCGGCGAGTGGTACTGCCTGACGGCCAAGCCCGGCACGTACGACGACAATGATCCGATCGGTGTGCTCGACGTGACGATCTCCTCGAACCTGATTCTCGACGAAATTCTCGGCATCAAAGACCTCCGTTCGGATAAGCGCATTGATTTTGTGGGCGGTATCCGCGGCCTGGGCGAACTCAAACGCCGGGTGGACAGTGGCGAGATGCAGATGGCGTTGGCTTTATATCCGGTCACGATGAAACAATTGATGGACATCGCCGATACCGGGAATATCATGCCCCCCAAAACGACCTGGTTCGAACCGAAACTTCGCTCGGGGTTGGTGATTCATAAGTTGGAATAAGCGGGTATCAGGAGAAAAGAAGGAGAGGGTAGGGGCGTTTTTTTCTCTACCTGTTTTTCTTTCCTGCTCTCTTTCCCACACGGAATACTACCGGGCATAGGGCTTTGAGCATACTTTCCGGTAGGGTAGCGTAATTGTATAGAAAAAAGCGCAGACTGTCTTTTAAGAGGTGGTGGGCGCTTTTTTAGTTTGTGTTTTTTAGGAGCGCCCGTAGTGGAGTGCCGGTGTAGAAATAGGGGGAGGTGAATTTCTTTTTTGTGTAGGGAGATTTAGCTATCTTTGGCAAGAAAACAAAACGAAGACAGGCTGCACTTGGGCATAACGCGGGCAAGCTCGTTTCTGCCCTCAGTCTACATTATCTTCGCAGAAAGGTCAAAGGATATAAATCTTAAAAACCAAACAGATGACAATAAAAAATCTCGTATTCGATTTAGGCGGCGTCATTATCGATCTCGACCGCGACCAGGCTGTGCGTAGTTTCCAGGCAATCGGCGTAGACGATGCCGATGAATTGATCGATGCTTACGAGCAAAAATGGATTTTCCAGGATTTGGAAACCGGACGTATCGGTGTTGATGAATTTTGCCGCGAGCTTCGCGAACATACCGGCAAACCTCTTACTTTCGAGGCGATTTGTAAAGCTTGGCTCGGTTTTGTGGTCGATGTCCCCCAATACAAATTAGATTATATCGCCGGTTTGCGGGCAGCCGGTTACAAAGTCTATCTGCTGAGTAATACCAACCCCATCATTCAATTGCAATGGGCGCAGACTCCGCAGTTTACCGCTGCCGGGCGCCCCCTGAACGCTTATTTTGACAAACTTTATACCTCCTACGAAATCGGCGTTACCAAACCCGACCCTCGCATCTTCCACGCTATGCTTCGCGATAGCGGCATCCAGCCTTCGGAATCTCTTTTTATCGACGATGGAAAAAAGAACATCGACGTAGCCCGTACCCTCGGTTTTCCTACCTACCAACCCCAGAACGGTGAAGATTGGCGGGAAGTGGTTTCGGAACGGTTAAAAGACACCGGTCGGGAGTAATTGAAGGGAAAATTGCTTTTCAACTTGAAAAAGAAAAGAAGCTACCTGAGAAAAAAGCGGCTTGCAA
>DBFJSK010000420.1:0-9144 GCA_048403675.1 Tannerellaceae bacterium
GTCGCTCCATTTGAAGACTTCTACGGCCAGGAGGTTCTTGCCGGGTTTCAAATGCGGGGTGATATTGAATTCGGCAGCGGTTTTCGAAGCCTTGGAATAGCCTATGCGCTGGCCGTTTACCCACACGGTGGCGGCGCCGGCAATCGATTCGAAGTGCAGGATGATTTCGCGGCCGTCCCATCCTTCGGGTACTTCGAAGGTGGTGCGGTAGGAACCTACCGGTAGGTCTTCGTTGTCGAGATAGGGAGGATTTTTAGGAAAGATATAGGTCACGTTGGTATAAACCGGCACGCCGAACCCGTGCATCTCCCAGTTGGAGGGTACCTCCAGGTTATGCCAATGGTTGTCTACGTAATCCGTTTTGTAAAAATCTTCGGGGCGTTCGGAAGGTTTGGAGCTGAAGTGAAACCGCCAGGTGCCGTTCAGACTGTGTACGAAGGGTGTGTCGAATTTCTGGCCGCGGATAGCTTCGGCTTTTCCCTGGTAGGGAACAAAGGTAGCGCGCGGCTTTTCCACTCCTTCGCCCACTAACTTGGGGTTTTCCCAGAAATGGGTCTGGGCCTGCAACGCCGCTGCCAATAGCAGGGCGCACGAGATGAGAGATACTTTTTTCATGAATGTTAGCAATAGGTTGTTACTGCCTCCAAAAGTAAGCAAAAAAGCCGAGAATGCCAGTGAAAGCGTGCATTCTCTTTCACACAGAAGCAGGAAAACAGCGCATGCAGGGCGACGGGAGCGGCAGAAATAACCGAAAAAGCGGAAAAAGGCAAGTATCATCCGATAAAAAGAAGACAGAGCGAAGCGCCTGCACGATATAGGCGTTGCGCCGGGCCTGGGGGAAGAAAGCAGCTAAACCCGAACGCGAATTTCGCCGGGCCTGGGGAAGCAAGAATCCCCGCCCCCCCAAAGGCCCGGCTCTATTTTTTACTTAACAGGACTTACCGGTCATAATATCCAGCACCAGCCGGTCGGTGGCCTCCATGCCCTTCGAACCGATAGCGGTCAGGTTAGCGATCGATTTATCGACATCTTCGTCGATAATGCCTTCCACAGAGGTGACCACTTTGTTTTCCATCGCCATCAAAGCCGACAGCATGGCCGTCGATACGCCGCTCGACACCTTCATCGCGCAGCTCGGTTTGGCGCCGTCGCAAATCATGCCGGTGATATTCCCGATCATATTCTTAATGGCGTAGGAGATCTGCGTTTGGCTGCCCCCCATCAACCAGGTAATGCCGCAACTGGCTCCCGTGGCGGCTACCACGCAACCGCAGAGAGCCGACAGGCGCCCGAGGCTTTGTTTGATGTAAATCACCATCAGATGGCTCAACATCAAGGCGCGTATCAGTTGTTCTTCCGTACAATGAATATCTTCGGCAAACGACAAGACCGGCAGTGTGGCGGCAATGCCCTGGTTTCCGCTGCCCGAGTTACTCATCACCGGGATCATCGCGCCGTCCATGCGGGCGTCGCAGGCGGCGGCCGTCAGAGCCAGCATATGGGTATAGGCGGAATCGCCCATGTATTTCCGGCCAAAGGCGCCGGATACGGTCTTGCTTACCGTATGGCCGTATTCCCCTTTCAGGGAAGCTTCGGCTGCTTTCCGGTTCAATTCGGCCGTGCGGCAGATAAAGCGGATGTCGTCCACCGGCATTTGGGTGGCAAATTCATAAACCATCGAGAAGGAGAGACGAAGGTCGTCGGCGGCGCAAGGTTGATCGGCGGCGCCGGCCGGGGCGCGCAAGTCCGACAAGACTTCGCCGTTTTTTTCCACATACACGATGCGGGTATGGTCGTGGCAGATTATCACCCGGGCCGAATCGGCTCCGGCTTTGCAGGCTACTTCGATATATAATTTATCGACTTGTTCTTTTAAGGCGATATGGATGCAACGGCGCTCTACCAAGGCTTTGCCCCGCGCCAGTCCTTCGGCGGTGAGGTCGCGCAACACCTCCAGCCCATAGGCGGATTTGCCGATCAGCGCCCCCAAGGCGATCGCGATCGGCAAGCCGACCATGCCGGTGCCGGGGATGCCTACGCCCATCGCGTTTTTCAGGATATTGGCGCTCAGCAGCACGTCGATTTCTTCCGGTTCTTTTCCCAATACTTCGGCGGCTTTGGCCGAGGCCAAGGCCACGGCGATCGGTTCGGTACAGCCGATGGCCGGAATTACTTCCCGGCGGATAAGCGCTATAATTTGTGATTTTGTTGTATTATTCATGGTCTTCTTCCCGTTTATACGTTCGATTATGGCCTCAAAGGTAAGGATTATTTGGATTTCTCCTTACAAATTGGCGTTCTTCTTCCTTTTTTCCCAGTATTCTCCGACCGATTGTTTTACTTCCTTGTGCAGCCATAAAATGCCGATGAGGTTGGGCAGCGTCATCAGCGCCACCGTAATGCCCGAAAGCGTCCAGACAAGGGTGGTATCGGTGAACGGGGGCGAGCAAGGCCCCGGTCTGGTAGTGGGAGGCATCGCCTAGCTCGTGTTATTTGTCGTATTTGCCCCGCACCACGTCGAGCGCATGGCGGAAGAAACGGATTTGGGGGAACCGTAGGTAGAGGGTGAAAAACAGGCCGGTGTCCAGTAAGAGAAGGACAAATCATTGGGAGCCGCCGAAACAGGCGTCGATTTGGGAAAGCAGGTGTTTCAGTTCTTGCATGCTACGTATTCGTTTAAGAAAAGCTTGTTCGTTAAATAGATAGGTAAGGTAGGAAAAAGCGGGACAAAAAGCAATTTTTTTTTCGGGAATTTCCGGATGATTGTTTACTCAAACAGAGAAAAGCGAGTAAATGCGGCCGGCCGACGTTTTCTTCTTTTAATGTTCTTCGCTAATCACCTCCCAGCCGTTCACTTTCATATGAATGGGTTCCTGATGGTCGAAAATAATTTCGATCCGGAAATCGTGGTCGTAATCAAAGTCGATGGTGGGATGAACCCCGAGCATTTCGCCGATCAGATCGAAGGTGTAGCGTATCGTTTTCGCTTCATCCAGAATTTTCAACAAAGGCTTCCGGCCGGTGGCAAGTTTCATCACCCGGAAATCGGCCGTCAAGGCAGATGCCGGGTCAGCCGCGCGCAGAAGACGGACAGGCAGATAAGTCAGCCGCTCGTCGGGAAGAAAACCGGCGGTGGCATCATACAAGCCGTTATCGTCTTCAATCTGCAAGCTATACCCGGCGCCGCCGTCCAGCTGCGCCGCTACGTGTATCCGGTTCGTCAGTTGCCACAGGTCTATCGTCAGCGTTTGCTGCGCGGCTTCTTCTACCTGTACTCTTTCCGGACGGCCATGATACAGGATAGGCAAAGGCCGGTCTACCGTCCGGTCGGCGTTTCTTTTCAGCTTCAACCGGAAGTCGTCGAGGCGGGTCTTGCCTTCGATGCAATCAGTACGTTGGAAATAATCGTCCGTATAGCCGGCCCAGGCCACGATCTGGTAACTACCCTGCCTCAAGGAAAGCGGCAACCGATACGCCGCATCAAGCCGTACGCCCGTTGCCTCTTCCCGGAAAAGGAAATACCCCTGCTCGTCGAAGACGAAAACCGACAACCGGTCGGCCTGCGGTATGCCGGCCAGCCCGGCGTCGCCCGGCGGAGTGGCCAAACGAAAACGCAGCACAAAGGCGGCGGGGCAGGCGTCCAGCCCTTCCCGGATACATCCCGTCAGAAGAGCCGCCAGCCCGCTCCACAACCACAATTGAAGGATTAATTTGAACATCACGGCAGATTAAAATAGGATCTGAATTGATACTAAACGGTTAGAAAAAGCGACAATAAACAGTCGGCAGAAGCGGCAATAAACGCTCAGCAGCGACAACAAACGCTCAGCAGCAGCCTGACGCAATGGCTAGAGGTCGTAATCCTCTTCCACCAAATCCCAATCGTTTACCACCACATCCACGCCAATCCAGCCACCGGGTACAATCGGCTTTCCCTGGTCGAAGTTGTCGGAGGGATCGCCGGGCGCCTGAATCGAATGAATCGTTACTTTATAATATTGATTGCGGTATATGTTGTAAGGAGCCCGCGGGGCTACCGCATCTCCATTGACAAAAAGATGGAAATAACATTTTCCCCCGGCAAACGTATGTCGGGTCACGTCATAACTTCCCGTCAGCGCAGGCATTCCCTCGGCCTGCTTGCTGCATAAGTCGGCATAAGCTACAGCCACGGCCGGATCGGCAAAGTAATTGCTCACCCCGTCGTCGGTAGGAACAACATAAAAATCGGCGCCGATCCGGGATGAATTATCCGCCATTTCGAAATCATTGCCAGTAGCCGGCGGCGTAGTGCCCCCCGCTTTGTACTGAATAACCTGGTCGGGGGTAAAGGTACCGCGAATAGTCAGGAACGTAGCCTCATCGACGACCGATTTATTGGCTTCATACTTGAACGCATTTTCCGTCGTATAAGAAAATTCGGAAGCTTCGACCTTATTTTCATTGATAACGAGCGTATCCGCCCCCTGCGTAAAATCTCCGGGCGCATACGTATCCCAGTTATAATCCTTAATCCAGTTATCCACCACAGCCTGCACCAGGTAGAATTGCTTGTTCAGATTCCGCCAGCCATATTTAATATCCGTCATCTGGCCGCCTCCGTTTATGACGAAATTCTCACCTTTGAACACCGCTGCCTTTGCCACCACGCGGCTCACCGGTATCGCTAAATGAGCTGCCGAAGCCGCCGTATCGGAATCGAACAAGTTAGCGCCCGGCGTCACCGCGGGATAAGCGGCGTTGAACATCACAAAACCATCCGTGGCAGAGGTCAGTTGAGCCACCGTTTGCGCCATTTCGCGGTTAGCAAAAGCCCCGAACCCTTTCGAGGTGATCTGGCTGAGAATCTCGGCCGTCAGATTCACGCCGGCGAAGATATACTTGTCCACCTTTTTCGTTTTGACGGATTTTGTGGTGATCCATTCCGTCGATGAGCCGGACTTCTGCGACAGCGAACCGTCGGCGGTCGTAAAACTAGCCAATGTGGCGTAGTGGGGAGGTTGCACATCGTAAATAAACACATGCAAGGTTTTAATAAGCTTTTCCGCCGCCACCCCGGCATCGGTACCCTGCGCTTTCGTGCCTTTGGTAAATGTTCCGTTCGGTACGGTGATTGAAAAAGCGGCATAGGCATCAGAGGCCAGTTCAGCCGGATCGGTAGCCGGCGATTCCCCTGTGAACGCACCGTCGTCTTCCCGGCATGCCAGCATACTCATAGCCATAACGGCTATCCATAAAAAATTTTCTGTTTTCATTTTGTTCGGATTTGCTTCCAAAATTAGGCGGCCAAAGCGCACTATTTGTGACGTTTAAAATGTTTTTACCGCGCCCGGGGTGTCGAATGAAGAAAAGGAAGGAAAGCGAAAGCACGAAAAATGCAAAAAGGCCAAAGGCGGGGGCGTCCGTTCCGCTTTCCGAAACAAAAGCAGGATGCCTGTTGTTAAAGCAGAAACAGAATGAGATACTCCCTATGATGCAAACAAATGTAAATTATCATCTGATACAGGCCATAAAAGCACAAATATCTCCCGAGACGAATCTGGCCAATACGTTGATAGACCTCTTATACCTTGGTAAGGAAGCTATCTACCGCCGGTTACGCGGAGAGGTGCCTTTCACGCTGACCGAGGCGGTCATCATTTCCCAGAAGATGAATATTTCGCTCGACCAGCTGGTTGGAAATTCGTTCGACCGGCATGCGCTGTTCAATCTGCACGTGCTCAGCGAACAACAGCCTGCACAGACCTATACGTCGATCCTGGCCCGCTATGTGCGGCTGTTCGAACAGTTAATTGAAGATCCGGAGTCGGAATTCAGCACCTCGTCGAATGTACTTCCGCAGACTTTCCACCTGAACTACGAGGCCCTCTCGAAATTCCGCCTGTTCAAATGGATGTATCAACACGCAAAGATCACGACTTGCCCGCGGTTCGAAGAGTTCGTACTTCCCTCTTCCTTGCTGCAAGTGCAAAAAGAATTCGTAGCCGTAACGCAACTTTTCCGACGAACCTGTTATATATGGGATCGGGAAATCTTCCCGCGCCTGCTAAAAGACATTCTTTATTTTCAGGAAATCGGGCTGATCTCGGAAGAAAGCGTACGCATGCTTCAAAAAGAACTGTTCCAATTCATCGACGAATTGGAAGAGATCGCCGTCAAAGGCAAATTCCATACCGGCCAAGAGGTGCAGATTTACATTTCGAGTATCAATTTCGAAGCCACGTACAGTTATGTGCAAACCACGCGTTATCACCTGGGGTTAATCCGCATCTTCTCTATCAATTCCATCACCGCGCGCGACGACCAGTTCTTCCGCAGCCTGAAAGAATGGATTCAATCGCTCAAACGTTATTCCACCCTGATTTCCGAAAGCGGCGACAGCCAGCGCATCCGTTTTCTGAACGAACAACGCGAATTGGTAAAGCGCTTATAGCGCCCCCCGCTTTTCCCCGGTACGCTTCCGTCGTTTGTTTCGAAAAACGCAACAAATCTTCCCCCCCCCGCGAGTGGTTTCGTTTTTCAAACCCTTTCCCCTCCCTCCGCATGGGAACAGACAGCGCAAGCGTACCGGCAGCCTCCCGATCGGCCACCAATCAACCGCTGTAAAATTGCACCTTTGTTGCGTTGACTTTCCCCAAAAAAACGCCAAACATATGAAACAACTGATTTTCTATATACTGTGCGGACTGATCGGATTTTCCTGTTCCGAAGATACCTTCTTTCCCGCCGACGACTCGGGCGAAAACGCAAACGAGGTGCTCATCAAGCTGACCCTTCTCCCCCCGGCCTCCTCTTTTCCTTACGGCCAGGAAGCGAGAGCCGCTTCGATCGACGCGGAATCGATGATCCGGGAGATCCAACTCCTGGTGTTCGAAGAAGGAACTTACCGATACCGTACAACCGGCATTTCCATCGCCAACAGCCCCACGCACACCACGTTCAGCGCCCGGTTGCGCTCCAGCGATTCTCCGCTCAAACTGCTGATTTTAGCCAATGCAAACACCGATCTGCTTGCCCGCGAACCTGCTTCCGGCGCCGATGAAGCCACGGTACGAGCCAGTCTGACCCGCACCTTTGCAGCCGAAGGAGTGCAAACCCCGCTGCCGATGTATGGCGAATATACGTTGCCGTCGGGACTACACGGCAGCCAGGTCAATACCCTTGGCGGCATCCAACTGATACGTGCCATCGCCCGCATCGATGTGCAAACCGGCGAAGCGACGGGATTCGCGCTTCGCAGCCTCCAAGTTTTCCGCGCCCATAGCCAGATTCAACTGATCCCGGAAGAAAGCGCACTTACCGTCAGCCGGCCCAGTGTGCCGGCCGGCAGCACGCCCCACATACAGACCGTGCCGATAGCCGTAGAGGGCGCTGATACGACCGCCCGGTGCTATTTGCCGGAATCGGCCGCCCCCGCGGGCAATCCGGTAAGCGAAGCGACCTGCCTCGTTATCGGCGGCATTTACCCGGGCCAGAGCACGCCTACTTATTACCGGATCGATTTCAATCCTCACAATGAAAACGGTACCTTAGGACAGATACTACGCAACCATCGCTATATTTTCCGGATAAAAAATATATGGGCTCCCGGCTGGGAAACGCCTGCCGAGGCGGCGAACAACCGTTCGGCTTACATCGAAGTGGAAGTAGAAGCCTGGAATGAGGTGACGACAGACATGTTTTTCGACGGCGAACACCATATCGGCGTTTCTTCCCGGCTGCTCGTGGTGGAGAACCAAGCGGGCGCCACCGGCTCGATCGAGGTGGATACCGACCTTACGGATTACACCCTTCAATGGGCCGACGCCTCAGGCAATCCCTCGGGGGGGGAAAGCGAAACATTGAGTAATGCTTTTTTCAAAGTCGAAAAAACGGAGCAAGGCAAGCAATTGCAGGTGACGGCCCTTTCCGACAACAGTTCGGCCCTCGAGCGTCGCACCGCTTACCTGACCCTCAACGCCAACCGGTGGCGCGTTCTGCTTACCCTGCAACAAAAATACGAGCCTTCCACCCTACGGATAATCAATATGCTTACTTTCAACCAAGGCTACGGCTATCTGGGTACCAACCTGATCTTGCCGGAAACCTCGGCGCATGCCCGCAGCAACGGCTTGCGGGGCATCCTGGCCAATCCGGACAATTTCGGCCCGGACGGGCGGGTGCCCTGCGGAGGATACAACCTGTACATGACCAATACCTCGCCCAACAAACTTATCGACGAACTGTTTGCCACCGCCGACGTGATCTACGTACATTATATGGCCACCGGGCTTTTCGGTTCCACCGACGCCCGCCGGGTACACAACTGGGTGAAAGCGCGGCCGGACAGGGTACTGATCGTCTCCTTCGACGCCGCCGACGTAAGCGTGAACCTGATGAACGAAATTGCCGGCGGTACGAGCAACCTGCGTTGGTATCAAACCAATACCGGCGCCTTTCCCTTGCAGGGCAAAGCGGCCGACAATTACTTCACCGACCGGGGGCCTTTTACCACGTTGCCTTATACCCCGGTGGCGGCCGATTTCGCTTTCCGCAACAACGATAGTTATCACGGAGAAATCGCCCCGGCAGGTACCGCGGGTATCACCCCGATTCTGGGCGGCCCGGGCGGGGGCTTGGTGCTGGGCATCGATTACGACCGCCGGATCGTGTATTGTGGAGACGTCGATCTGGGCTATACCGCAACGGGCACCGGCGGCAACAACGACAACCATATCCTCAATACCACGGGGCTTATTAATAATGACGCTTCCAAATTGATTGCGAATCTGTTCGCCCGGATCACCGAAATCGTACTCTCGGGCGACAATTAAGCCCGGGCGCTCCGACGTCCAGACGTCCAGAAGGCAGGGGGACGGAGCGACAAGACGGTGGAGCGGTGGAGCAGCACTTTATCCGGCCTGAGAGATTTTCCGGATAAGATCCAGAAACTCCTCGTTGGTAAGCGGCCATTCTGGCTCTTTGTAATTCACGTAATCCTCGAAATAATCGCTGGCGATATCCGCCAGGATCTCCGCTCCGTCGAGTCCGAAACCGTTCAGCATTTCCTCCGCCTTATGCCGCACTTGGCGAATCACTTTCAACCTGTCTTCATACCGCTCGGGTTTATCCAGTTCGGTAAGATGTTCGTTGCGCGCGATGAGA
>DBFJSK010000421.1:0-5592 GCA_048403675.1 Tannerellaceae bacterium
CAAATTTAGTCTTGATTGATTCCGCCTGCAAAGATAGGCGATTTTTATGACACAATGTTTATCAGTCTCTCTAATAAATGACATATTAATAGAAATAATGTTTTTTTCGATCAAATAGTTAATTTTTATATATTTTCAGATTCAATTCGACAACATTTCCGATTTGCAAGAAATCCCCTCCTATCCACTGAAAAACCGGAAGGAAAACCCGCCGCCGGACTCACAGATAGAAAGCCGGAAAAAAACGAAATTAAAAAAGCCTGCCCGGCTCCATGCGGAATACCGGGAAGGCTTCAGGCGGATGTTATTGAGGAAAACACTGGAAAGAACCGCAGCGGCGAAGAAGAGGGGAAGGAAGCTGCGTTAGCGGCTTCCGCTCCACCAAAGCGGCGTAGTAATCAGATCCGGGCCGCCCAGCAATTGCAAAGCTTGCTGATAACCGGTCAGGTTATTGGTCTGGATATTGGCCGGATACCGATACCGTTTAGGATAAAAATCCCAGCGGGTTTCTTTCGAAGTGGCCACGGTAAGCGGCACCTGATTGAGCGGATTATAATCTTTCTCCACCGCCTGGTTTTCGAAGAAAGGCAAGCCCAGCCGGCGATGATCGCTCCATGCTTCTTCCGGCAGCCAGGGCACCTGGGCGATATACTTCTGCGTCAGGATCTTCGTCAGCGCATCGTTGTTGTAGGCACCTCCCTTATAAATCGAGTTCTTCGGATAGGTATATTGCCGCGTTTTATTCTCCTTCGTATACCCATCGACATAGGCAATCGTAAAAGGCACCGCCTCGGCAGTATGGTCGAAATTCACCGACGTACCGATGCGGTTATAAGCTTTGGAAGCCAGATACGCGTCGGCCTCGGCCAGCAAGCCGTGGTATTCGAAACTGGCCCGCACGCCGTTTTCGTAATTCGATTTGGCCGTGCCCGGTACCGTCCAGCCCCGCACGGCAGCTTCCGCCAAGAGGAAATAACTCTCCCAGGGGCCGAAGAACACGCGTTTGTTGGTACTCATCCGATACTGCTTCGCGATGGAAGGATAGTTGTAATTCTTGCTCGTCAATTCGCTGGCCAAACCGCCCTTGATGTCCCATTCGCCGGCCACCCAGGTACCCCAGGTATATTTAGGATCGATGGTCAGCATGTTCTGCGATACGTCGTTGGGATTTTTCAGTCCCACCGGCACCACATCCGACGCTTTGCCGATATAATCGGAATAAACCACCCCGTCGTCCCAACCTACCACGCTGAACAATTTCGGCGCCCGCGGATCGACATAAGTCGGAATGCCGTCGAAATAGAAACCGGCGCAGGGATCGTTGGTGGTAAGCGGGAAATGCAGGTTCAGATACATACCCATGTATTCATACGGGTTTTTCAAATGGCTTTTCAGCGAATCGGGAAGCGGAAACTCCTGGCCGCCGAGGCCCACCACAAGATTCTTGAAAGTAACCGACATCGGCTGCCCGTTCCACGTACGCGACATCACGCCGGCCAGGTCGCCCCATTCGTCTCTTTCCTGTACCGAAGCGATGTCGGCCTGGGTGGAGATAAACGTTTTCGAGGCGGCGTCTTCAAATTCGCTGCGCGCCAGGGCCGGATCGACTTCCGACAGCCGCATGGCCAGCCGCATGCGCAGCGAGTTGGCATACTTTTTCCATTTCGTTACGTCGCCGGCATAGAAAGCGTCCTCGTTTTTCATCGCCGACATATCCAGCGACACATCCAGCGCCGCTTCGGCCTCTTTCAGCTCGCTCAGCATGAACTTGTAAATTTCCTCCACGCTATCGTACGGAGCCGCCTCGCCTTGAAAGGGTGAAAGCGCGGGAATGGGGCCGAACCCGTCGGACACCTCCGAATTGAGGTAGGCCCGCCACACCCGGGCGATCTGGATGACATTCCGGTAATAAGGATACACGTCGGCTTCGCCCTCGTCTACTTTCTTCTGGCCCAACTGGATCGCTTTCGTAACGGTATTGAGCCACATCACCGAGTAGCTGTTACTGAGGTAGAGGGTGATATAATCGTTATTGTCGGTACCCAGCGTAAAGCCGTTGCCGCGGTTGAAACGCGAGGCCCGGTTCCAGGTAAGCACGAACATACGTTCGGCGATTTCGGGGTTCATCTGCGCCCCGATCACCGACGCGTTGAGAAACCATTCGGGTTTCACCTTGTCTTCGCCCACCAGGTTGGGATCTTCGTTGATCTCCTCGAAATCGCCGCAAGCGGTCAGAAAAGAGGTGAGCAGCAAAGCGCCGGCGATAAATTTATTTTTTGTCTTCATAGATACGTTGTTTAAACAGCGCGCCGCCCGGCCGGAAACCGGCAGAAAGGCCCGCCAAAGGTGAATGGGATAGGATTAAAATCCGACCGTTATATTAAAGGTAAAGGAACGGCTGGTCGGCGCGGCTCCGTTTTCGAAACCGGTGGCGTTGGTATTCGTGGCGGCCACCGATTCGGGATCGATACCCGGCAGGTTGTAATGAATCATCCAGACATTGTTGCACGTCAGCGACAAGCGCGCCCGTTGGAAAGGCGTACTTTTCAATTGCTGCCGGTTGAAGTCGTAGCCGAAGGTGATGTTACGCAGCCGGACGTTCGTCGCGTCGTAGGTAAAGATCTCGGGCAAGCCATAGTTGCCGGTCGAACCGATGCGTTCCCAATAATTCTGGGGCGTAACGGCTACCGTATTTTCTTCATAATGATCGCCCACCTGCATCACCGAATTGGGCACCACAAACGAAGCCCGGTCGCCATTCACCACCGTCCCTTCGGCGTCTCCTTTCACATAGAGGCTCGAAGCGGTGGCCGAATAAATATCGCCGCCGATGCGGAAATCGATCAGGAAGCTCAGGTTGAACCCGCGCCAGGAGAAATTATTGGTAAAGCCCATCATCCAGTCGGGATTCTGGTTGCCCACATGACTTTTCTCGGTGGAAATCAGCGGCAGCCCGTTGTCGCCCACAATGATTTTCCCGTGATACGGGCTGGATTCGTCGGTGACGCGCAGGAAAGTCTGCCCGTAAATTTCGCCGTAATATCCGCCTACCGGCGCCACGATCTGCACGGCATCGAAGGTTTTGATGTCGTATACCGTCACGCCCGGATACAATTCCTTGATTTTATTGCGGTTGAGCGAAAATTGAACGGTCGAGTTCCAATTGAACCCTTGGGGATTGTCCACAATGCGCCCGTTGAGCGAGATTTCCACCCCTTCGTTCTGGATATTCCCGGCGTTGATCTTGCGCGAAGCATAGCCGGCAAACGGGTCGAGCGGCAAATCGAGCAACTGGCGGGTGGCGTTCGTTTTATACCAGGCGGCGTCCAGCATCAAGCGGTTATTCAAAAAGCGCACGTCGAAACCGGCTTCCCACGATTTAATCAACTCGCTGCGCACATCCGCATTATACAATACATTGCCCGGTTTGGCCGTCGTATTGCCGTTGCCGTCCTTACCGACCGAATAATAGTTGTACAACTGATAAGGATCGAGGTCGTTACCTACTTCGGCAAACGAAGCGCGCACCTTGGCGAACGTGAACCAGTCGGGCATGCTTCCGCCCACCTTGGGCAACATCTCCGAAATCACGGCCGACAAACTGACCGACGGATAGAAATACGAACGGTTGGCCTTCGACATGGTCGACGACCAGTCGTTGCGCGCCGTCACGTCGAGGAAGAAGTAACCGTCCCAGTTCAATTGCAGCGAACCGTAGAGGGAGTTCATCTTGCGACGCTTCAATTCGGAGGTCACCGTGGGCTTGTCTACCCCGTTGTTGAGCGAGAACAGGTTGGGCACCAAGAGTTCGCCCGCATGGGCGTCTATTTTATTGCGTTGCTGCATCATCAGGTTGCCGCCGAAGGTAAGGAATCCGCCCAACCGGCTCCACAGATTGTCCCTGCGCGCGGTGGCCAGGAAACTGAAGTTGTTCTCATAGAACGTTTCCGAGCCTTCGCTATACAAGCCGCGCGGCGAAGTATTTCCTCCGGCATACACCTTTTCGCTTTTGGTAGTGGTATAATAATCGGTACCCCCGCGCAGTTCGATGTCGAACCAGTCGGTCGGCGCATACTTGAGCGACATATTGCCCAGCAAGCGATTACGGGTATCCTCGTTCTTGCGGTAGCGCGTTACCCAGTAGGGGTTCTCCTGCGGAGACTTGGAGGCATCGTACCAGATCATGTTGCCGGCCGCGTCCACATCATTCTCGAACTCCTTCACATTCAGCGAGCGCGGCAGGTTGTAAATGGTATTGAACGCATTGGCCGGGTTCACCCCTTGGATAGGCCGGTTGTGGGCGTTCATATTGATGTAGTTCACCTTCGCGTCCACTTTCCAGCGTTGCGCCTCGTCGAGGAAGGTGGTGGCGCGCAGCGTGATATTGGTTTTATTCAGTTTCGAGCGGGGGGTGATGCTGGCATCGTCCGAGCGGTTGATGGAAGCGAAAACAGACGTCCCGTTGATATTCTGCTGGAAACTCACCCCTTCGTTGAAGGAAGTACCGGTACGGAAGAAGGCGTCGATATTATCGTAGGTACGCAAAGCCACGTCGCGTCCGAGCCAGTCCTGCACGGTCTGTCCTTCCGCTTTCGGGCCCCAACTGGTGCGCGACTGGTTGTCGTAGATGCCTACCGACCCCTGTCCGAAGTTGTTTTGCAGATGAGGTTTGAGGAAAATCGTCTCGGCCGTCAGCCCCGCGTTGATGGTGATGCCCAGGCCTTCGTTCTTACGTCCCGACTTGGTGGTAATCAGGATTACCCCGTTGCCGGCCCGCGATCCGTAGAGGGCGGCGGCCGAAGCGCCTTTGAGCACCGTCATCGACTCGATGTCTTCGGGATTTATATCCGAAAGGCCGTTCCCCATATCGGTTCCGGAGTTGCCGTATACATCGTCCACGCCGCCGGTGAAGTTATCCATCGGCGTACCGTCTACCACGACCAGGGGTTGGTTGCTGCCGGTGAGCGAGCTGTTACCGCGCAGCACGATTTTCGAGGATCCCCCTACCCCGTTGCTGGAGCGTACGATTTGCAAACCGGATACTTTTCCGGAGAGCGAGTTGGCCAGGTTGGGTTCGCGCGAGGCGATCAAATCGTCGCCTTTGAGTTCTTGCATGGCGTACCCCAGGGCTTTCTTGTCGCGTTTCATACCGAGAGCTGTTACCACCACTTCGTCGAGTTTCTGGGTATCTTCCGTCAGATTCACGGTGAGGTTTGTCTGCCCCGTGTAGGGGATTTCTTGTGTGGCATAACCGATAAACGATACTTGAATGATGTCCCCTTTCTTTAATCCTTCCAGGGTAAAGCGCCCGTCGAGGTCGGTGATGGTTCCATTGGTTGTTCCTTTCACGATGACAGATGCTCCGGTCACCGGGCCTAAAGCATCTTCAACGGTTCCCGACAGTTTCTCAGCTTGCTGGGAAATGTGGGCGGCCGGATTTCCCGATGTCGGAAGAGCGAACAGGTTTCCGGGGAAACCCAGCGCTCCTGCAACGAGGATCAGGCTGACAGGTCTGAATCTTTTCAACATAACAACTGTTTTTTGTTTAATTTATTACACAATAGTTTAGCGTAAACCGATGTCTTTTATTCT
>DBFJSK010000422.1:0-10103 GCA_048403675.1 Tannerellaceae bacterium
TCTAATACACCTTCCCCAGTGAGCAAATCGTGTTTTCTTTTTCAATCGTGGCCTTCTTGTTTTACCAATTTATTGTATAAGCCCATAATTAAAAAAGGAGCTGCCCATTGTCCTACGAATAAAGCCGTATGCGACTGTTTGAAACATTTCAATGTCAACGACGCGGCCATCGAAGCCAAGGCTGCCGTTAAGTAAACACCTGATGGTATTTTGGATGTTTGCTTTTCGATTGCTACTGTCAATCTTCCTTCATTTGGAGTATCTGCTGCCATAATCAAATAATTTATAGATGAATAAATTCGCATTGTTCAGTTATAACAGGTCGCACAACCGATTGTTTGAGAACGATTTTTCATTTGTTTACTGATCCCAAGAGTAGAGAATGCCGACCGGTTTCCTTCAGCCAATCCTTTTTTGCAAGCTGTAAGCTACTCCGAAACCCGGGAGCAGCCCCGGAAAAACCTAAGGGAACTATAAGGTGGGCGGAAGGGAAAAATCGGTGTTTAAAAAGGAAGGACAGGTGAAAAAACGGTTGGAATAAACTTTTTGTTTGTCCCGGTAACAAGGAGTGCGGTTTACGGAATTTAATCTATAATAGGCTTATTTATAGGGATATGTAGAGTTGAAAAGTTTCTATGCAATCGGCGCCCCCCTCCTTTCAGGTGCCGGCTACCGCTTAAATTAAAAAAGGAAATCGTTTAAAAAAGAAAGAGGCCATTTCGTCCTTAAACGAGATGGCCTCTTCCGGGACACACCGGGTATCCTGACGCATCCTTTGCTTCGGAAGCGACGTTGCCCCCTTTTCTCCGGCCGGCATTCGCAAACATCCCCCCCGGAAAAGCCTAGGTTGAATCCGTCGTGCGTTCCCCTTTTTTAGCGAGGGAGCGCCGATTGATACGTCAACGTTTTTCGATCCCCCGACAAAGAAGGGGGGATACTATGCTTGGAAACGGCGCGGCCTTTATTGGGCTTATCACTCATAATAAAATGGATCGTAGCGCCGTCTTTGATATCCTCGTAAGTAAAATACGATTTGTCGTACGCCTTTCCGTTCAGGAACATTTTCCGGATATATACATTTTCCGCCGACCAGTTTTCCGTCGTCACACATATATCCTTTCCGTCCGGACGATGCAACGTAACCGACGGCAGGGTGGGGGAGCCGATGTTATACACATTGCTGGAGGGAGCGGTGGGGTAAAATCCCATCGTATTGAACAGATACCAGGCCGACATCTGCCCGCAATCGTCGTTCCCGCTCAGCGAACCGGGTTCATTGCCATAGAAGGCATCCGATACCGTGCGTATCCATCGCTGGCATTTCCAAGGTTGACGAAGGTAATTATACAGATAAATCACCTGGTGGCAAGGTTCGTTTCCATGCCAGTAAGCGCCGATACGTCCCTGAATATCGTGTGCTCCCGGTATATCGTCGGGCAATTCGAGGGTGAAAAGAGAGTCGAGACGCGCCGTAAACGACTTTTCTCCCAGGGCATTAATATATCCCTGCACATCGTGAGGCACATACCAGGTATATTGCATCGTGAATCCTTCCGTAATGTCGCCCCAACCGTTTACCGAACCGGGGCCTTGATAGGCAATCGGGGCAAACGGGGTGCGCCAGTTTCCGCGGCTATCGCGTCCCCGCATATACTTCGTTTCCGGATCGATCAGGTTCTGATAGGCGAGCGAGCGGTTCAGGAAATAAGCATAATCGGCCGTTTTGCCTAATTTCCGGGCAGCTTGGGCGATGCAGTAATCATCATAGGCATATTCCAAGGTTTTGGATACCGACTCTTTTTCTTTATCGAACGCAACCCAGCCTAAACGACTGTATTCGGCCACGCAATCGTAATTCGGATTCATGGCGGTTGTCTTCATCGCTTCGTACATCCGTTCATAATCCAGTCCGGGAATTTCTTTTACGATCATGTCTGCCAATACCGACACGGCATGATAACCGATCATGCACCAGGTTTCGTTTCCGTAGAACGACCAGATGGGAAGCATCTTTTCCACGCTTTTATCATAATGCGCCAGCATGGAGCGGGCGATGTCGGCGTTAATATCCGGACGCGCCAGGTTGAGTAGGGGATGGAAAGCCCGGTAAGTATCCCACAACGAGAAAGTCGTATAATTGGTAAATCCTTCGGCTTTTTCAATGTTCTTGTCCAATCCCCGGAACCGGCCGTCGGCATCCTGGAAAACAAAAGGATGCAGAAAGCAATGATAAACCGAGGTATAGAATGTCTCTTTCTGTTTGCGGTCGCCTTTCGCTTCGAAGCGAGCCAGTTCCCTGTTCCATAAGGCTTGTCCTTCCGCTTTGAGCTGATCGAAATTTTTCCCCTCCAGTTCTTTCAGATTCAAGGAGGCGCCGGCGCCGCTTACGCCCGAAATAGCTGTTTTCACCGTCACCTGTTCGCCGGCTGCGGTAGCAAAGCGGATGCAGCATTTAATATCTTCTCCCCAGGCTTCCTTCGTGCTGCGGAAACGATTGGTATTGTATTTTACCGGGATACTGTCTTGATAGAAACAAAAATCCTCGATGGGTTTGGAAAATACGACGGTGAAATAAATGTGCCGTTCCGGGCCCCAGCCCTTTACTAATTTATAACCGGTCAGCGTGGAGTCGTTTTCCAACCGGAGATGGGCCCATTTGCATTTCTGCCATAAGGTATGTTTTAAATCCAATAAGATAAAAGCATCCGAAGAGGCCGGGTAAGTAAAGCGTAATATGCCGCTTCGAAGCCCGGAGGTCATTTCGGCCTTCACGCCGTAATCCAGCAGATTGACGGCATAGTAATTCGGTTCGGCCCATTCCTGTTCGTGGCTGTAGCGCGAGCGGTAGCCACTGTCCGGATCGGCATGTGTGCCCGGTTGCAGCGAAGCAGTGCCGGTGCCTGGCATAAAGAGAAAGTCGCCTAGATCGGGAATGCCGGTGCCGCTCAGGTGGGTGAGGCTAAAACCGAGCAGGGTGGTGTGGTCGTACTTATAGCCGGCGGCGGCATCGTAATCGTCGTAATCCGTATCCGGACTGATCTGAATCCCGCCGAAGGGCAGTTGGGCGCCCGGGTAGACATTTCCGAAACCGGAGGTGCCGACCAAAGGCTTTACATACCGGGTAAGGGGGGCTTCCTCCTTATCTCCGGCGAAACAGGTGGCGTGGCTTGTGCATAAAGCCAGACCTGTGCATACAAGCATTTTTGAAATTTGTGGGAATGACATAGGTTATAATGAATTAGTAAATTGATGACGATATAAAGCAGTCCTTTTTCCCGCAGGGAAAAAACGACTTCAAAGGAAGTGAAAAGGAAGGAAGGAGGTGTAAAAGACGCTGCAAACTTACGGATAATTCTTTGTATAATCAATAGTTCAACAGCCACATTAAGATGGCGGAGGGCAGATAATCTTTTAAATTCTTCCGTAACGATTGGAGGGCTTTTTCGATATGTTTCTCTACGGTGCGGGGGGATATGCCGAGTTCGGCGGCGATCTCGGCCGCGGTTTTATTCTCGAAACGGTTCATCAAAAAGACTTTTTTTTGTTGGGGGGGGAGCTTGTCCAAGGCCTCTTCAATCAGTTGGCTGAGTTCCGATTCCACAAAATACTCCCAGGTCAGCGAGCCGCCTATATCGCCTTTTGCCAACAGGCTTTTCTGGTATTCGGTTTGTATGCGTTGGTGTTCGATGTAATTAAGGCAGCGGTTGCGAACGGCGGTGAACAAATAGCCTTTCAGGTAAAAATCGGGAGTAATGACGGCTCGTTTTTCCCAAAGAGAGGTGAAGACGTCGTGTACGATATCTTCCGCGTTCGCCCGGGAACTTAAAAATTGGTTTGCGTAGACTACCAATCCGGAATAATACCGGTTGAAAAGGAGGGAAAAACTGGACGCATCCCCTCCGCTTAAACTTTTCAAAAAATTCCGATCGGCTATCTCCATGATTGATTTAAAAATATTTACAGCAGCAAAGATATGCGATTTGATAATATTCTTCAGAAAAAATAAAAAAAAACAGAAATCGAAGTACGTACTTCTTTGCGGCTGCCTGTTTTGGTTATGTAAAAGGACAAAAAAGAAGGAATGGAGTTGAAGGAAAAAGACAGTTTGGAAGAAGCCATCCGGTTGCTGAAAGCCATGAAAGATGTGGATAAAGAAAAAGGCCATAAGCGTTTTATGGCCTACATTTCCCGCGAGCGGGAATCTCGGACACAGCGGCTCTGGATGCGTATGCGCTGGGTGGCCGCCGTGTTGATACCGGTTTTGTTAGTGGCGAATATCGGGTTGGAATTAGCTAAAAAACCTTTATCCCTTTCCCCGCTCTATGGATATGAACCGATAGAAGTCGTGGCCATGAACGGAGCCAAAGTATTCTGTACGTTGCCCGATAGTTCGACGGTATGGCTACGGAGCGGAACGAAACTAATCTACGATAAGAATATGGTCGGCGCCCCCGAGCGCCGGGTACAGATCGAGGGAGAAGCTTATTTTGATGTACATAAAAATCCGGAAAAGCCTTTTTATGTGCAATTGAAAAACCTGGATATTAAAGTAACCGGCACCGAATTCAATTGCAGTACCGATTATCAGAATGCCCTGCGGGTGACGCTTACGGAAGGCCACGTCGAAATGCTGCAACAGGCTAAAAACGGAAAAGTAACCTTGGCGGCTTTAACGCCGGGACAATATTTCGATTACAATGTGGAGCGGAATTCGTTCCGGGTTCAGGAAATAGATGTCCGCAAGCAAATCGGGTGGAAAGATAACTATATGTTGTTTGAAAACGACCTGATGAGCGATGTGATCGAAAGCATCTCTCATTGGTACGGCGTGGAAATTATCTTGGCGGATAAGGAAATCGCCCGGATGCGTTTTACGGCTCATTTTGAAAATCTGAGGCTGAATCAGGTGATCGACATTCTGGAGCTGTCTTCGAATTTATCTTCTGTTTACCGGCCCGGGAAGATCGATGCGAACGGGCATGTGGTAAAAGATCGCTGGATATTGAAACTGAAAAAGTAAAGAAATCCCTAGTAATAACTAAATATCTAATCGACTGAAAAATGAAAAAAGTACCCTTTTTGTGGCGGATTATCCAAAATTCGCGATGTAAATCATTGACGGCTACGATCCTGCTGAGCAGTTTCTCGGCCCTGTCGGCAGCGCAAGGCATTACCTTGCAGGAACAAGGCGCACCGGTGCACGAGGTAGTGAAAAAAATCGAACAGCAGAGCGGACTCTCCTTCGTATACAATAATTCGGTATTGAATAAAAATCGCCGGGTGGATGTAAAGGCCGAGAATGCCACGATCGATCAGGTGATGACCCAGTTGTTGGCGCATACCGGTTTGTCGTATACGGTAAAGGAAAAGAATCTTGTGATTTATAAATCCGACGCTTCGACGGGTGTCGATCAGGAAAAAAGAACCGTTACCGGACAAGTACAGGACAAAAACCACGTGCCTGTCATCGGGGCTACCGTGGTGGTAGACGGAACGACCACCGGCGTGGTGACAGATCTGGACGGGAAGTATTCGATCGAAGTGCCGGCTGGCAAAAAACGGCTGTCTTTCTCGTATATAGGCTATGCAAAGACCAGTATCGACATCAACAGTCAATCGGTAATCAACGTTACGTTGTTTGAAGAAACCGTGAATATGCAGGAAGTCGTGGTAGTGGGCTATAATACGGTGAAACGCGGCCAGATAACGGGCGCGGTGGATATGATTAAGAATGAAAAAATCGCCAACGAAACGTCGGCTGTTCTGGAAGACCGCTTGCAAGGCAAGGTAGCCGGTTTGATGATTTCCACAGGTTCGGGACAACCGGGCAGCAGCGATGTGAAAATCCGTATCCGTGGTACAGGTTCTATCAACGGTTCGAATACGCCGCTTTATATTTTGGATGGCGTCATGATCGAGCCGGCGCAATTCGCTTCCCTCAATAATGACGATATTGCCGACATTCAGGTGCTCAAAGATGCCTCTGCCACGGCTATTTACGGTTCGCGTGGATCGAACGGGGTAATCGTGATTACCAGCAAACGCGGAAAAGAGGGCAAAACGCAGGTAAGTTATAATCTGAAATTAGGCACGTCCATCCTGCGCGATCCCAAAAGCCGGATGATGACGGGTGCCGAAAACGTATTGTATCAAACCTATTGTGTAGAGCAACGGCCCGATTCCAAAGACTTCCCGCTGATGCGCCTGTTAGGTCTGGAAATAAAAGAGAAAGCCGGTACGCTGACCGGTAGCGAACTGGACGAATTGAATGCCGGCCGGGATCGTCTTACGACAGCCCGCAGCAACAATACGGATTGGATCGACGAGATGACGCACAACGGGTTCACGATGGAACACAATGTGTCGGTGGCCGGCGGTTCGGAAAAAACGAAATTCTTTGTCTCCGGCTCCTTCCTCAAACAAGACGGTATCCTGCGCGAATCGGGGATGGATCGCTATTCCGGCCGCATCAACCTGGATCACAAAATCAACCGGATCTTCGATTTCGGCGTAAGCGCCAATGTAGGCTATACCAATTCCAAATTTTCCGATCCCGACGCCGATCAAAGCGATTACCGCATCAGTTGGCAGAACCCCTGGTTCACGTCGCTGTTGGCCTATCCGTACGAAACGCCCGACGACTGGTTCAACGGAGATAATCCTACCTTGATTACCAAATATTTCCATCGGAATAAAGGCCTTTTGCGTTTGGTCGGCGCCGCCTATTTGAATATCCATTTCACCGACTGGCTGCGTTTCAAAACCAATTTCGGTATCGATTATTACGGACGCAAGACGACTACCACGCTCGACCGCGAACACCCGAAAGCCGTCAGCAACAAAGGCTATATGTCGCAGGCTACGTCCGACATGCGTCGTTATACCTGGACGAATACGTTGAATTTCATGAAGACCTTCAACGACATCCATGCCGTATCCGGGGTAGCCGGTTTCGAATTGTACGATGGGATTTATTCCGCCTTCAACCAGACAGGCTACGACTTAGATCCCTTTATGATGGATTCGCCCGCCGGTATCGGCGACAAGACCGGTTCGTCAAGCAATCCCCCGTCGATCGGCGGCAGCAAGACGCACAGCAATTTGATGTCCTTCTTCACGCAGTGGAACTATACCTATAATAACCGCTACAACCTTTCGGCCAGCGTACGCTACGACGAATCGTCCAAATTCATCGGCGGCAATAAAGGGGCCGCTTTCTGGTCGGCCGGCGCTGCCTGGGATATGAGCCGGGAAGAGTTCATGAGCCAGTTCCGGAAAATAGACCAGTTGAAACTGCGCGTGAGCTACGGTACGACTGGTAACCAGGATGGGATCAGCGATTTCGGAACCCGCAACGGCTATTCGAAAACGGCCTATAACAAGAACCCCGGTTACTATCATAACGTCTTGGGAAACGCCGGTTTGAAATGGGAAACCTCGGCTCAGTTCGACCTGGGCGCCGACCTGCGCATGTTCGAAAGCCGTCTGAATGCTTCGGTCGACTTTTACGTGAAGAATACGAAAGACTTATTGATGGATAAGAAGATTTCGCAGACTTCCGGCTTCAGCGAGATCAAGACCAACGCCGGCTCGATCCGGAATACCGGTGTGGAACTGTCTGTGAACGCTACGCCCGTGCGCACCAAAGATTTCGAATGGAATATCGGAGCCAACATCACCTTCAACAAAAACCAGATTACCGACCTGGGAACCTGGGCGAATGCCGACAACAAATTTATCAACGACGACTACTTGTATGAAGTCGGCAAATCATTGGGTACCTGGTATATGGTAGAATGGGCCGGCGTAAACCCCGCCACCGGCGAAGCCTGGTTCTACGACCAGAAAGGCGGCAAGACCGAAAATATTTCCGAAGCCCCGTTTGTAGACAAATTCAAATCCTCGGAAGTGCCCATCTTCGGCGGTTTCGAAACGAACCTGAATTACAAGGGTATCGCCCTTTCGGCCAATTTTACCTATGCCTTGAATTACTACATCATGAACGCCAGCCGCTGGTATCTGGATAACCATAATTTCAACGGCAACAAACCCGCGTATATGCTGACGATGTGGCGCCAGGAAGGCGACGTAACGAACGTACCCCGCTTCGATGCACAAAACAACCCGAGCCCCTGGGCTTCCCAATTCCTGGAAAACGCCTCCTACCTGCGTTTGAAAACCCTGCGGGTATCGTATACCCCTTCGCGCAAATTGCTGGAAAGACAGAAACTGTTCAGTTCCATCAATATTTTCTGCCAGGGAGAAAATCTCTTTACAGTTACGAAATACACCGGCATGGACCCGGAAGTGAGCGGCAATACCGACTATATGTCGTACCCCACTCCGATTGCCGTAACCTTCGGTTTAAATGTTAATTTTTAATCACGACTATCATTAAGGAACATACCCATGAAATCAATTTATAAAAATCTCATTCTTTCAGGAGCCGCTCTGTGGATGACCTCCTGCAACTACACCGATTTGAATCCCACCGATCAGGTAGACGACGGTGCCATTTTCAGTTCTACCTCGGCGTTAGAACAGGTTGTCAATGGCGCCTACGCAAAAATATCGATGGCCCAGCTCATCCGCGTCTCTTCCATCCTGTCGGACGACGTGCGCAAAGGCGGCCAGAACGGAGGAGCCAGCGACGATACCTTCCAATGGACGTATACCGCTTCTACCGGCGACCATAATGATCTCTGGTCGAAAGAATATGCCGTCATCAACCTGGTAAACCGCATTCTGGCAGGCGCCGAAAATCTGGCCGCCGAGAGCGATGCCGAGAAAACAAGCAAGAACAACAGCATCGGCACCGCCAAATTCCTGCGCGCTTACAACAACCTGGAGCTGCTGCTTTTCTTTTCCGATCCGGACAAAGGCGATTCGTACGGTATCCCTTACACCTTCCAGCCCGTCGTACTGGAAACGCCGGGCCGCCATACGGTAAACGAATGTTTCGAATACCTGATCCGGGATTTGGAAGAAGCGATGCCGCTTTTGCAGCAAGCCACGCCCGACGATCCCGTCTACGTTTCCCAGACGGCCGTGAAAGCCCTGCTGGCCCGCATCTACTTGTATAAAAAGGACTACGACAAAGCGTATCAATACGCTTCGCAAGCTTTGAAAGAGAAACCCCTTGCAGGAATGGAAAAATATGCGGATATTTGGAGCGATACAAGCAATGACGACATCATCTGGAAATTAAAACGGCTGGTAGGCGACGAAACCATCGGAACCATTTACTGGAGCGCCGATAACAGCAGCGCCTTCGAACCGTCCGACGCTTTGATCGACAGCTATGATGCCGGCGACATTCGCTTGCGCACGTTCATCGGTGACGGCGTAGACCGGGAAGGCGTACAGGTAAAACGAGTAAACAAATACAAAGGCACGGCGGCGAACGTCGGACTGGCGGATGAAAAAATCCTCCGTTCCTCGGAAATGCTGTTGATTATGGCCGAAGCGAAAGCCCAGACCGATCTGCAGGAAGCCAGCCATCTGCTGAACACGCTTCGTTCCGAACGCATCGAAGGGTGGGAAAATCAAACCTATACCACAAAAGAAGCCTTTACCCGCGAGCTATTGCTGGAACGTCGCAGAGAGTTGTGTTTTGAAGGCCACCGTTTCTTTGACATGCGGCGTTACGCCCAACCGATAACCAAGGAAACCATCAAAAAAACACTGGAAGTAGGAAACCACCGCTGGCTTATGCCCATTCCGCTGGCAGAGATGCAAGGCAACCCGGTTATAGCCCAGCAGCAAAACCCCGGTTATTAATTTAGACTGATTATGATAAAGAAGATTTTCCTGTATAGCGCCTTGCTGGCGACCTTCACGGCACAGGGACAGTTCGTAAACAAAGTGAATACCATCATCGGTACCAACGGCATGGGACATACCTTTCCCGGAGCCTGCGCGCCGTTTGGTGCCGTACAAGTAAGTCCGGATACCGACACCATCCCACATAACGTGGGAGGTGTCTACCAACCCCGAGCCTATGAATATTGCGCCGGGTATCAGCACAAGGACAGCACCATCGTAGGCTTCAGCCACACCCATTTCAGCGGAACCGGCCACTCCGACCTGGGAGACATCCTGGT
>DBFJSK010000423.1:0-5815 GCA_048403675.1 Tannerellaceae bacterium
GAAATATGCAATATCTTTGCGAAAAAAAATTGAAAAAATGAATACAATCGGTTTAGGAAACGCGCTGGTGGACGTGTTATTAAAGTTGCAAACAGAAGAAACACTACGCGAAGTGGGTATACGTAAGGGAGCTATGGATATGATTAACAGAGATCAAATGATTACCATCCGCCGCACACAAGAACAATTGGAACGCACCGAAGCCCCCGGCGGTTCCGTTTGCAATACCATGCGGGCGATGGCCCGGCTTGGCGCCCAAACCGGATTTATCGGGAAAATCGGCGATGATGCCGTCGGCGAATTCTACGAAAAAGCCGTCCGCGCTGCAGGTGTCACCCCCTATTTCGTCCACACCGATGGCCCCAGCGGCAGTTGTACCGTGCTCATCTCGCCCGATGGCGAACGCACTATGGGTACCTTTCTCGGCCCGGCAGCCACCCTTACCCCCGACGAGATCCGGGAAGACGTACTGGCCCAATACCAATGTATATACATCGAGGGATACCTTCTGGTAAACGAACCCCTGGTACGTACTACCATGCAAAAAGCTAAGACGCTGGGGTTGAAAATCGCCCTCGATCTTTCCAATTACAATATAGTGAACGCCTTCAAACCCCTGCTCGACGACCTGATTCCGAATTACGTCGATATTCTCTTCTCCAACGAAAGCGAAGCCGAAGCCTTTACCGGCGTTTCCGCCCGGGAAGCGGTAAAAATACTATCCGGCCAGGTCGGCGTATCGATCGTGACGTTGGGAAAAGAAGGCTCGATCGTTGGCAGCGAAGGAAATTTCTTTACCATCCCCGCCGAAGGAGGAAAACCCTTGGATACCACTGGGGCCGGCGATAATTTTGCCGCCGGTTTCCTGTACGGTTGCTCGGTAGGCGCCACGCTCGAACAATCCGCCCGGATCGGTTCGCTTCTGGCCGGCTATGTGATCGATGTGGTAGGGCCTCAGATTCCCGAAGATAAATGGGAACAAATAAAGTTAAAAGTAGCCCGCATATTGGCTTAGGGGGATGATATTTCTTTACTTTTACGTCGTTAATTAACCAACATATTTCTATGTATAAGTTGTTTCATCGAAAAAGAACCGTCGGCTGGCTCGCCTTTTTGTTGCTGGCCGCCTTTGTCTTACCGGGCAAAGCGCAGACCGACAACCGTTTTGAAGTAAGTAAGAATCTCGACATTTTCAATGCTTTGGTAAAAGAAATGGAAATGTTTTATGTAGATTCCATCGATATAGACAAGGCTGTACGGCGAGGCATCGACGCCATGCTGGGCGGTCTCGATCCGTATACCGAATATATTCCCGAACAGGAAATGGAAACCTTAAAACTGATTACCACCGGCGAATACGGGGGAATCGGTTCCTATATCCGTTCCCGCAGCGCCAGCGGCCCGGTAATGATTGCCGAACCCAACGAAGGCATGCCCGCCGCGCTGGCCGGTCTGAAAGCCGGCGATATTATCCTGGCGATCGATACGGTGGACGTCTCGGCAGCCACCAATGAACGCGTGAGCGAATTGCTGAAAGGCGTTCCCAATACCAAAGTGACCCTCACCATCCGCCGTCCGGGTGAAAAGAAAAACCGGAAAGTGGAAATCATGCGCCGGCAAATTCAAGTGAAACAGGTGACGTGGTACGGGGTAATGCCCGATAGCGTAGGATATATATACCTCAAAGGCTTTACCGACAAGAGCGCCCAGGAAGTGAAAGACGCTTTCGAAGACCTCAAAAAAAATCACGGAATCAAATCGCTCATCCTCGATTTGAGGAATAACGGCGGCGGCGTATTGGAAGGAGCCGTGCAAATCGTAGGCATGTTCGTACCCAAAGGCAGCGAGGTGATTTCCACCAAAGGCAAGATCAAACAATGGGATCGGGTATATCGTACGTCCACCGAACCGCTCGATACCGTTATGCCGCTGGCCGTGCTGGTGAACGGCGCGAGCGCTTCGGCCGCGGAAATCGTTTCGGGCGCTTTGCAGGATCTCGACCGGGCCGTCCTGGTAGGGCAGCGCTCGTTCGGCAAAGGCCTGGTACAGTCTACCCGCGACCTGCCGTACGACGGAAAATTGAAAGTGACGATGAGCAAGTACTATATTCCCAGCGGCCGGTGTATCCAGCAGCTCGATTATACCCACCGCAAGGAAGACGGCAGCGTGGATGTGATCCCCGACAGCCTGACATCGGTATTTTATACTTCCAAGGGGCGCCCCGTGCGCGATGGCGGTGGCGTGCGTCCGGAATTTGAAGTGAAGGAACCCAAAGTGCCTACCTTAATGTATTACCTGGCCACCGATACGATCTTTTTTGATTTCATCACCGACTGGGTGCTCAAACATCCGCACATTCAGCCGGTAGAAACATTCGCCCTGACCGATGCCGATTTCGAAGCATTAAAAGCCTATGCGAAAGAAAAGAATTTCACGTATGACCGGCAGAGCGAAAAAGTATTGAAAAATTTGAAAGAAATAGCCGAATTCGAAGGGTATCTGGACGGCGATTCCACCGCTTTCCAAGCGATGGAAGTGAAGTTGACACCCGATCTGGATCGCGATTTCGACCGTTTTAAAGAAGAAGTGATGAAGTTGATGGCCTCCGAAATCGTCAAACGCTACTATTACCAGTCGGGCGAATTGATCCAGAACCTGAAAGACGACGAGGTATTGAAAAAAGCCATCGAGGTGTTGAACGATCCGACCTTGTATCAGACCACCCTAAGCGCCCCCGGGAAAGCGGAAGGTACAGCCTTCTCGGTCGTAAAAGCCGACAGCGTAAAAACGGCTCCGGCCCGGGAAACCCTCTCCGGTTCGAAAGGAGAAGAACCCGCTCCCGGCGGCAAATAGAACGCTTAAGGGAGGAAGAAATAAACAAACGGAAATGAACGACCACCCAAAAGAATTCTGGCAGGCCCTCGACCGCTTGACAACCAGTTCGGAACTGGTGATCGCCCGGCCCTGCGGCAGCGCCCATCCCCGTTATCCGGAGTTTATTTACCCCCTCGATTACGGTTATTTGAAAAACACCTCTTCGATGGATGGGGAAGGCATCGACATCTGGCGCGGAACAAGCGCCGACACGCGGGTGGATGCCGTGATAGTCAGTGTCGATCTGTTCAAGCGCGACGTCGAACTCAAACTGCTTCTCGGCTGTACCGAGGAAGAAAAAGAAATTGTTTACCGGATTCATAACGAAACGGAGCCTATGAAAGGAATGATGATCCGGCGGATATAAGCCGGCCGTCGTTCGTTCCCCCCGCCCCGGAACCTTCCGGCTATCGGGAAGACCGCTTGATAAGAAAGACCGGTTTGTAAAAAGGAAGAAGGTCGCCTCTGCCGGAAAATGGAGGCGACCTTCTTTTATTTTGTAAAAATCATGGCGATGCTAACCTCGGGGGGGAGCGTTCTCTCTCCTAGACGTTTTTATTCTCACCGCCCGTTTCGGGAAGACAAGCCCCGTTTTCCGGAAACGGCGTCCGGTTTCGAAGAGCTTCCGTTTCGGGTGACACGGTATTCTATCTATAATTCCCTTTTTCTTTCTCCTTAATCAAGCCGCCCCGGTACGCATACAACAATTTTTCCAGATCCCGGATCTGGCTTTGCAGCTCGGCCCCCTTATCGGTATCCTTTACCATTTGCCGATGTGAGCTAAGCTCTACCACGATCGTCGTCGATTTGATGTCGAGACCCTCTTCGATCGCTTTGGTTGTCGATTCGAACGGTTCGTGCTGCACCAATTGGAACCCGCGGGAATGATAAACCAGGGTATACCCCGCGATTCCCGTTTCCGGGTGATAAGGTTTGGAGAACCCCCCATCGATTACCAACATCTTTCCATTAGCCTTGATCGGGTTCTCCCCCCGGATAGAGCGCACAGGCACATGGCCGTTGATAATATGGCGATGCGGCCCGGTTACGCCGAACTCGTCGAGAATACGGTCGCAAACCGCTTCTTCCTCGCGCAACGAATAGTAAGCCCCTTTCTCTTCCCGGTGCGTTTCCGCTTCCTCCAAAAAACAACGTTCGAATGTTGCCATCCGGCTTTTATCGAAAAGCGGGGAATCCTTGCCCCCCCACAAATACCAGATATAATCGTGCGCAAACTCGCGTTCCTCCTGCTCGCCGGTCTGGAAATAAGCCGTGCGGATCAGTTGATCTACCCGGTCGAGCAAGCTGCGACCCTTATACTCTTTTCCCTGGATGCGGATCGTTTTCAGGCTCCCGTCCGGATTCAACGGCACCGAAGCGTGAAACAAAAGATTGGAATTACATACCTGATACATGCTGCCATGCGTGAAGAAACAACGCATATGCTTTTTCAATTTTTCGCTGCTTTCGAACGAATGTTTAATCTTCAGAATCAAATCCTCCTCTTCCACCGACAGCCGGTACGGATCTTTCGCATCCAGCGTAGGCCAATGCATATCTTTCAGCCGGTACTCCTCGCCGTCGATGCGAATCACGCCCCGGCGCGTATCGATCCGATGAAGCAACATCCGGTCGTCCATATCGAATTCCGGACGGCGACGGATGATTTCACCCTCCAGTTTGAATTGAATAACGGTAATAGCCTTGTGCATCTGCGCAATCAGCCGGATCGTCTTCTCATCGTACGCATTATCCGAAAATTTCGTTTTCGGCAAGAAAAGCGTACACGGATCGTCGCCGTAGGTTTCCATCGCGAATGTGGCCAGCGGCAACAGATTGATGCCATATCCGTCTTCCAAGGTAGCCATATTTCCGAATCGCAGACACATGCGGATCACATTGGCAATACTGCCCAGATTGCCGGCCGCCGCCCCCATCCACAACACATCGTGATTACCCCACTGAATGTCGAAATTATGGTAATTGCAAAGCGTATCCATGATGATATGCGCCCCCGGGCCCCGGTCGTAAATGTCGCCCACGATATGCAATAAATCGATCGTGAGCCGCTGGATAAGGTTGCTCATCGCAATGATAAAATCGTCGGCGCGGCCGGTGGAAACGATCGTATTGATAATCTGATCCACATAAGCCGATTTGTTGGGCTCTACCGACGATTCATGCAACAACTCCTGTATAATATAAGAAAATTCGCGCGGCAGCGCTTTCCTGACTTTCGAACGGGTATACTTTGAAGAAACATTCCGGCAAACTTTCACCAATTGGTTGAGCGTAACCTGATACCAGTCGTCCAGATCTTTCTCTTTCGATTTAATCAGCTCCAATTTCTCTTCCGGATAATAAATCAGGGAACATAATTCCTTCTTTTCCGCTTCCCGCAGCGTATTGCTGAAAATCTCGTTTACTTTCCGCTTCACCGCGCCCGAAGCGTTTTTCAGGACATGATTGAAAGCCTGGTCTTCCCCGTGAATATCGGTCAGAAAATGTTCCGTGCCTTTGGGCAAGTTCAAGATCGCTTCCAGATTGATAATCTCCGTGCTCGCGTCGGCAATCGTCGGAAAACTACGGGCCAGCAATTGCAAATACCGCAGGTCTTTTTGTACATTCTCGGCAGTAATATCTTTCGTCATTTTATTTTTTCATCCGTTTACATAATCTTCGCTTTTTGCATGCAAAAATAGCCAGACACGCCCCCGGTAGCAACAAGCCGGCCTGTTTCTGCCCGGGCGTCCCCCCATCTTCACTTCTTCCGGCAAAGATAGTGCAAACCGAGCACAGAAACAAACGGAGTTTGGGTATGTCGAGGTGCAGCCTATCTTCGTTTTATTTGAAGCAAAGATAGTGCAAACCGAGCACAGAAACAAACGGAGTTTGGGTATGTCGAGGTGCAGCCTATCTTCGTTTTATTTGAAGCAAAGAT
>DBFJSK010000424.1:0-4859 GCA_048403675.1 Tannerellaceae bacterium
TTACGGCATTACTTTTTCTGACTTTATCTGTTGGAGCAAAGGCACAGGAGAAAATAAAAACGTTTACTCCCGAAGAACAAACCATCGTCGATTTATCCAACAATAAGTGGAATTGGATGGCAGAGAAGAACGTGGAGAAGTTGGCAGAGTTATTCCATGAAAATTCTCAGTTCGTCCACATGGGCGGATATTGGGGCAAACAGGAGGAACTGAATACCATCCGTACAGGCAGTATTTGGTACAAGAAAGCCGAAATACACGATGTGCAGGTGAAGTTTGCCGCAGGTACGGCAACGGTTTACAGCCGTATTCATCTGAACTCGGTAGTCGGAGGCCATGCCGTACGTTTCCCTTTTATCGTTACGGAAGTTTATATAATGGAAAACGGCAAATGGCAACTTTCCACACTCGCTTTTACAAGAACTTTAGGTGAATGATCAAATAATCAACTAATATGAAAATCAAGAATCTATTTATTATGGCTATGATGTCGATATCATCCTTTGCAACCTATGCGCAAACCGCAGAGACCTTCCGCCAGCCTTATCCGCTTGGCGAGAAACTCTCCCCGAACCCGAATTTTACGGGGGAAGTATGGCTTGCTCCATTGAGCGAACAGAAAGCGTTGAATGTCCCGATGGCGAACGTCACTTTCGAACCCGGATGCCGCAACAGTTGGCACTCGCATAAAGCCGGTCAACTTTTAATCGCTACCGCAGGCATCGGTTATTATCAGGAGAAAGGACAATCTGCCCGTCGATTATATCCGGGCGACATTGTAGAGATTGTCCCCGACGTAGTGCATTGGCACGGGGCTGCACCGGACAGTTGGTTCGCCCACATTGCCGTCACCACCAATCCACAGGCTAATGCGGCAGTATGGCTCGATCCGGTGAGCGATGAACAATATAGAAAGGCGACAACCGAATCGGAAAACCGCTATGCAGAAGTAAATAAAGCACTGACAACCCGCGAACAGGCTATCGTATCGGTAGCATCCTACACGGGAAAAGGAGATTTGGAGCATTTGAAACCGGCACTCGCCGAAGCATTGGATGCCAGCATAACCATCAACGAGATAAACGAGGTGTTGATTCACGCCTACGCCTATTGCGGATTCCCCCGCAGCTTACGGGCAATCCAGACTTTTATGCAGGTAGTGGATGAACGGAAAGCGAACGGAATACATGATACGGTTGGTCGGGAAGCAACGGTAATCGGTGACAACCGAAGCCGCTACGAACGCGGACGCGATGTGCTTGCCGAAATATCGGGCGTGTCGATTGATACGCCCAAAGCGGGATATGCAGTATTCGCTCCGACCATCGAACGATTCCTTAAAGAACATCTTTTCGCCGACCTTTTCGAGCGCGACCTGCTGACCTATCGGCAGCGTGAACTCGCTACGGTATCTGTTCTCGCCGGTGTGGGCGGTGTAGAACCGATGGCTGCAGGACATATCTCTATCTGCCTGCATCTCGGTATCACTGCCGGACAACTTTCGGCTTTACTGAATATCGTGGAGATGAATCTCGGTAAAAGCTATTCGGAACCGCTTCGCAGAGTGTTGAACCAACTAACAAAAAAACAATGAAAAAAATAATTTTATCGGTATTATTGCTGTCTGTTACAGCAATAGCCGGAGCGCAGCATATAACGATTGCCAAACAAGGACATTTTTCGGTAGGCGGACAAACTATCCAGCAACCGGGAGCATACGATAACAGTAAATTCGTCGGCTGGGCAGAGCAGGAAGAAACCGGTCAAAGCTATCGTGCCGACCATGCTTTCGTGAATTTTCAAGTACCGACAGAAAGCAAGAAACTTCCTCTTGTATATGTGCATGGTTACGGGGGATCTGGCGTGTGCTGGCAGATGACACCCGACGGCAGGGACGGATTTGCCACGCTGATGTTGCGTCATGGATGGAGCAGTTATGTGGTGGATCTTCCGGGCAGGGGACGCGCCGGACGCACGTCTGCAACAACTACGGTAAAACCCGTAGCCGACGAAATGTTTTGGTTCGATATATGGCGCATCGGTATTTGGCCGAACTACAACGAGGGCGTGCAATTCCCGAAAGATTCCATATCGCTCTCGCAGTTCTTCCGCGAAATGACGCCTGACATCAGTGACCACAAACAGGATGTTCCTGCACTTGGTGCACTGGCAAAGCGTATCGGCGATCATGTACTTGTTACCCATTCGGCAGGCGGCTTCCCCGGTTGGATGTCTGCTATTCAAAATCCAGAGGTCAAGGGTGTCGTATCTTATGAACCGGGTGGGTTTGTATTCCCTGAAGGCGAAGTGCCTGATCGTATCGACGGCCTGACAGGAGGCGTAGCTGGAATACCTGTCCCGATAGAACAATTCAAACGGCTCACGGAAATTCCTATCGTCCTCTATTTCGGAGATTATATTCCCGAAACACCCTCTAAAAATCTGGGAGAGGAGAATTGGCGTGTACGTCTTCAAATGGCTCGCAAATTCGTAGAAGCAATCAACCGTCACGGAGGAAATGCCACATTGGTGGAACTGCCCCAAATTGGCATTTACGGAAATACACATTTCCTGATGCAGGATTTGAATAATGATGTATTGGCAGGAATGCTTAATGAATGGCTAATTAATAGTGTTTTTTAAAGGCTTTAGCGCATTAATTCCGGACGGGAGCAATCGTTGAACTGGTTGAGTTGATATACGCTTTGCACGAGGTGAAACGTATAAATGATGGTGAAACGGCCATAAACGAACTGGCTGCATTCTTCGGCGGAATATTCGGTATTAAACTCGATGCAAGGTATCTTTACGACACTTATACGGATATCAAACGATGCAAGAACGACAGCCGTACCTATTTCCTTGACAAGATGCGCGAACGGCTCAACCTGCGAATGCAGCGGGACGATGAAAGAGAACTAAAACGAGGACGATAAGCATAAAAAATACAGATGGATAAAATCACCCGCATTTTCTATAAATTACGGTTCGTCATTTTGTGTTTTTTCAATAAAGTATTCTATTTGCATAGAGTTGTTTGACGAGATGCAAAGTGCAGCAGTTCAGTGTAGTTACATTGTCGCTAAATCGTTACCTGCAGCTTTCTTTCTCTCTATTCACTACTGTCATTCAGACAGTTATACAAAAGTTTCTTATCCTTGGCAAAGATCATGCAAACAAAGATAAGAAATATTGAACCAACCCTTCCGAATCCGGTTTATATTCTATAGCAAGTAGACGAATTGACGAGTATACTTGCTATTTGAGCCAGCCGGTATCGCACCGGTTCGCTTATCTTTGCACCGCTCATACGATTAAAATAATATGAAAAAGATCATCTATTTATTCGGCTTTCTTTTCGCTTTCTCCCCGCTTTTTGCCCAGGTGCTGGTAAAAGATTCGATCGTAGCTGCCTACAATGCCGACAGCGTTCGCGCCGTATTAGACAAAATGCCTTATTTCACCCTTTTTCGCGACAACTACTTTATCGGCGGTACCACCCTCGGCCATAAACCTACCTCGCGCAATTCCGACGTGAAATTCCAGTTAAGCATCGCTCAACGACTGACAAAAAGTAAATTACCCTTCGATACCTACCTCTTTGTCCAATACACCCAGAAAGCCTTTTGGAACGTATTCCAGAAATCCCTTCCGATGCACGATCTGAACTTCAATCCCGGTATCGGCCTGGGCCATTTGATAATCTACCATAATAAATATATCGGGAAAGGCTATTTAATGATCGAACACGAGTCCAACGGACGCGACAGCACCGCCTCCCGCAGTTGGAACCGCATCACCTTAGCCACCGCCGTGGTACTGAACAAAAATTGGGAAACCCAATTCAAAATCTGGGTACCCATCGTGGACGGGAAATACAACAAAGACTTACTCAAATATAAAGGCATCTTTCAGCTAGCCGGCAATTACCGCTCCGACAACCGTCGGTTCAACTGCGGTTTGATACTGACCAAGCGAAAAACCTGGCTGAGTTTCAACACCTGCGTTGAGTTGAGCTACAAATTCAATAACAACGAAAACCAATATTTCTTCCTGCAATACTACAACGGCTACGGAGAAGGCCTGTTGGATTATAACCGGTTTAAAAGCATGCTCCGGATCGGCTTCGTAATCAAGCCTCAGGATTTCAGTATCTATTAATCCAGCTCCGGAGCGAGCCTTATTTTCGGCTTTGCCCGCTTGGAGAAAAGATAAAAATCCGACAATAAGGTCGTCGCTTGGAAAGAGAAAAAAACGGTTTTGCAACCGGTTGATAATTAACGCGTTGGAAAAACGGAAAATACATCGTTGTGTATTTCCGATTCCATGCTTATGGAATTTCGATTGCACTGGCATGAAATTCGATTTTTATGCCGAAGAAAAACAAAATACACAGTCAACTTCTTTTTTCAATAGGAAAATTATACATTAAGCCCTCCCCCGAAAACTTTCCCCCGGCCGTAAAAACGGCTTTCCGCCAGGCAGCACGCAAAAGAGGATGTCCTCTTCTTCCCGGCCGCCTTTTCCGACCTTCCCGGCGAAAGAACCGCTTAGGGCACACTTCCCAAGTAAATAAAAATCCTTACCGGAGATGCCAAGCTCTAGCTATGTCAAATTGTTAACATCTGTTTAAAAAAGTGTAAAAACATCGTCTCCCACTTTTCACATTTGTTTAAATACTACCTTTGCGTGTTCATTGATAAACATCTTATGGATACAGAAAAGAAAGAGACGAAAGAAATAAATAAATTGTCGCTACTGATCGTAGCCGTGATCGTATTATTGGCGCTGATAGCCGGAGCCGCTTATTATATTTACCATCAGAAACAACAGATGACCGACCTGGTGGAAACCTTTGA
>DBFJSK010000425.1:0-2031 GCA_048403675.1 Tannerellaceae bacterium
TGGTCACCTGGATTTACTATTCGGCCATCATTGTCTATATAGGCGCCGAATTTACGGAAGCCTGGGCCGACCAAATGGGAAGCAAAATTTTTCCCGACGAGTATGCGGTAGCCACTAAAATAATCGAAATACACGAGGATAAGCCCGTAGAAGCCGTAAATAAAGTAAATGTGGAGGCGCCCTCCGAATAAAAACTGCAGGAAATAGCGTAGAAGGGCAAGCTACAGACTTTCCGCGCCGGTGCAGTCTTGCACCGTGCTGTACCCGCACGAAAAAAAATACTCGCATCCCCCCGGATTATTTCTATTTCATTGAAATTCAATAAAAAAATTCATTCCATGTCATACCGGACGCTATTTTTTGTACTTTTGCCTGTAAACAAACACGACAACTAGAGATACAAGAAAAGCAACCGTTCCAGACCTGTACGACGGATAAACTCTGAAAATGGAAAAAAAAGATGTATTTGAAGCTACTTTTCCGTTTTTTCCCGGATGGTTCGGCAGGTATGTTTTTCATATCACGAAAGAAGTACGATGTTCAATGAATTTCGCAACCTCTTACTCAAAATTAGAACTCCTATGAACCCGACATGTATGGCAATCTTCATGTATCTTTTGATTTTCAGCATGAACCTCGCTGCGCAACCCACCTTAAAACCCAAAGCGAGTTACCCTTATTTACTTTATCTTCCCGAAGAATATGCTCTTCACCCTCAAAAATATCCGCTGGTTATCTACCTCGGCGGCGGCTCACAAAACGGAAACGACTTAACTAAGTTGAAAACCTATGGCATTCCCTATTACATAGAGAAAGGACATACATATAATTTCATTATCGTTTCTCCGCAATGTCCCGATCATACCTACTGGACAACGGAGAACTGGTTTGATTCCTTGTATGCAGACTTGCTATCCCGCTATCGGATCGATACGACCCGCATCTATGTGACAGGCATCAGTAACGGAGGTTTCGGCACCTGGCAGGTAGCAATGGATTATCCCGACCGGTTCGCCGCTATTGCTCCCTTATGCGGAGGAGTAAACGATAAGGACACCATCCACATCTGCAAATTAAAGGAATTGCCCGTCTGGACTTTTCATGGCACGGCCGACGATATGATACCCATCGGCGAAACAGAAAGAATAGTAAATAAACTTGCACCCTACGGGCATATCCAATTCACCCGCCTCCCCGGGCAAGGACATGGCATCCAATATCTTTACGAAGACAACCGGATATTCGAGTGGCTATTGCAACACCATAAAAAGGAGGAAGCCGGAGAGGGAGAAGCGAAGGCTCTGCCTACACCTGAAAAATAATATAAAAAACAAATCGGAGAAAAGCAAGTCTGTCCCAATTGCAGATAGCCGGGTCTACCCTTCAGTTAGAAGCAACCCGGCAATCGTTAGGAGCCATGCCCGTGAGCTTCTTGAACAAACAACTGAAATATTGCACATTCGGATACCCCAGCGTATCGGCTACCTCGCTCACGGTACGCCCCGGATCCGAAAGCATTCGTTTGGCAGCTTCCAAGCGTTTAGTCAAGAAATATTCCCGGATATTCTGTCCGGTTTCGAACCGGAGCAGATCGTCAAAATAAGCAGCCGATAGCCCAAGCGCTTGCGCACAATACGCCGTTGAAGGCAATACGCCCTCCTTTAGCTTTCCCGACCGGATATACTCGTCGAGCAACCGATCCGTTTGACCAAGAAGTAGTTTATTCGCTTCCTCACGCGTGATGAACTGACGTTCGTAAAAACGGGTACAATAATCCAGCAATAGCTCTATATACCGTGAAATCAATAATTTGCTATGCCGATCTATCGCATGTTGCAGTTCTTCTTCGATATTCTCCAAACAACTCAGGATTTTTGTTTTTTCACGCAGCGAAAGATGCAACGCCTCCTCCGATTTATAAAAAAAGAAAGAATACTTTCTTATCTGTTCGCCCAACGAAGTACGCTCAATCAAATCGGGATGAAACGCCAGCAAACGCCCCTCGCAGCAAGCTATTTTGTTCCGGGTGAA
>DBFJSK010000426.1:0-5647 GCA_048403675.1 Tannerellaceae bacterium
CCGGTTTTATCCTTGTTCTTGTTGCTGCTGTTTTTCGGGAGTCTGGCCTACGGGGCCGTTTCGATTCCCCTGGGGGCGGTGACGGATATTCTTCTGGGCGCCGGTGTAGATAATAACGCGTGGCAGCATATCGTGGTTCAGTCGCGTTTGCCGCAAGCTTTAACGGCCGTATTGGCCGGGGCTTCCCTGGCGGTGAGCGGGCTTTTGTTGCAAACCTTGTTTCGGAATCCGCTGGCCGGCCCCTCCATTTTAGGCATCAGCGACGGTGCTAATTTGGGCGTGGCCGCGGTTTTGCTTTATTTCGGAGGCTCGCTCGGACGGGTGGGCGATAGCGGCGTGCACGGGTATCTGGCCGTCGTGGCGGCGGCGTTTATCGGGGCCGGGGTCGTGTTGGGACTGATTATTTATTTCTCGTCGAAAGTAAAGCAAAACGTGATGCTTTTAATTATCGGCATCATGATCGGGTACCTGGCTTCTTCGCTTATCTCGATGCTGAATTATTATGCTTCCAGCGATAAGGTGCATGCTTTCGTGATGTGGGGACTGGGCAATTTTTCGGGGGTTTCGCTCGAACAATTACCTTTTTTCAGTTTGTGCTCGGGTGCGGGGTTGTTTTTGGCGATTTTGTTAATCAAGCCGCTGAATGCTTTGCTGTTGGGCGAGATGTATGCGGCTAACTTGGGAATTCGCGTCAAACGGGCGCGCATGCTGATTCTGGTATGTACCGGTCTGCTGGCGGCTACCACGACGGCTTTTTGCGGCCCCATCTCGTTTATCGGATTGGCTGTGCCGCATATCGCCCGGCTGGCGCTGGGTTCTTCCAATCATAAAATGTTGTTGCCGGTTACGTTGCTGACCGGATCGTGCGTGGCGTTGCTTTGCAATTTGCTGATGGTCGTGCCGGGCAGCAACCAGATTTTGCCGCTCAATGCAGTGACGCCTCTCTTGGGCGCGCCGGTAATTATCTATGTAGTGGTGAACCGGAAAAATATTCAATACTTTAATTCATAAGGGATGCGTGGTAAACCGGTCATTCAAACCAGCCGGCTCCGGATCGGGTATCGGCTGAAGGGAGGGAAGGAAAAGGTAGTGCACGACGCGCTCGATTTGGCTTTGTATCCTTCGGAAGTAACTTGTTTGTTGGGATTAAACGGCGCCGGCAAGTCCACGTTGCTGCGTACCTTATGCGGTTTCCAGCCTCCTTTGGCGGGAGAAATCCGGCTTTTGGGGCAATCGCTGGTTTCTTATTCCGAAGCGCGTTTTTCCCGGATGGTGGGGGTGGTCTTAACGGAAAAAACGCAGGCCGGGGGCTTAACCGTCTACGAACTGGTTTCCCTGGGGCGCCATCCGTATACGGGCTTTTTCGGACAGTTGAAACGGGAGGATCATGCGTTGATCGAACAATCGCTCGACGCGGTAGGGATCGGCCATAAAGCGCGGAACTATGTGTCTGAACTGAGCGACGGGGAGCGTCAAAAAGCGATGATAGCCAAAGTGTTGGCCCAACAATGCCCGATTATTTTGCTCGACGAGCCGACGGCCTTTCTGGATGTGACGAGCCGCATCGAAACGATGGTTTTGTTGCATAAGTTGGCCACGGAGCAGGGCAAGGCGGTGTTGCTCTCTACGCATGATCTGGACTTGGCCATTCAACTGGGAGATTGCCTATGGCTTCAGGAAAAGGGGCGCCCGATGGCGGTAGGTACGCCCGAGGATTTGATCCTGAGGGGTGATTTTGCCACCTTTTTCCGCAAGGAGGGGATTGTGTTCGATCCCAGTACGGGGAAGTTGAACGCAAGCGTACCGACCGATCCGATCGGGGTGGAAGGAGATTTTCTGGTTTCTTACTGGGTAGGAAATGCGCTGATTCGCAACGGGTACCGTCCTTCCCCCGTGGTGCAGGGCCAAGTGAATATCCGGTGCGAAAGTGCCGGCCGGATACGGATTAGCTGGCCGGACGGCCGGGGGGCCGAGGCGGCGGATATCGCTTCGTTGTTAGAGCTTATCATAAAAAAAATGACCTGATGTATGACTGAAGAGATTACCTGGCGGCTGGAAAACGAGAAGATCAGCCGGTTGTTGGTGCATTACGCCATTCCGGCGGTGATCGGGACGATGGTGAATGCGCTTTATAATATTGTAGACCGTGTGTTTATCGGTCAGGGGGTGGGACCGTTGGCTATTTCGGGCCTTACGCTTACGTTTCCTATTTTACTTTTCTTGCAAGCTTTCGGCATGCTGGTGGGTGCGGGTGCGGCTACGCGGGTTTCCATCCATTTGGGACGGAAGGCGAAGGATCTGGCCGAAAATGTGCTGGGGAATGCGTTTACGCTTACCTTTGTTTTTTCGGCGCTGACCATTATTCCCAGTATGCTTTATATGCACGACTTGCTTAGTTGGTTCGGCGGAAGCGAACAGACGATTCCGTATGCCGAGGATTATCTTTATATCGCGATTCCGGGTAATTTGCTGGCCTCGCTCAGTTTTAGCTTCAATGCGGTGATGCGGGCTTCGGGGTATCCGAAAAAGGCGATGGTTACGATGATGATCGGGGCGGTGGCGAACGTAATCCTGGATCCGATTTTTATCTTCTGGTTCGACATGGGGATACGGGGGGCGGCTATCGCTACCGTGATTTCGATGGCGTTGAGTGCGGCTTTCGTGATGTGGCATTTTGTGCAGAAAGGGAGTTTGGTGCGGTTTCGCACTGGTTATTTCCGGCTCAGATGGCCTATTGTGTGGACTATTCTTACCATCGGGGTGTCGCCCTTTGCCATGCAGTTGGCGGGTAGTTTGGTGAATGTGGTAATGAATAATTCGTTGAAAACGTATGGGGGCGATCTGGCAATCGGCGCCAGCGGCATTATGACCAGCGTGGCGATGCTGTTGGTGATGTTGATTATCGGGATTGCGCAGGGCATGCAGCCGATCGTGGGGTATAATTACGGGGCGGGCAAGCCGCAGCGGGCGCTGGAAACGTTGAAATTGGTGATTATCGTCTCTACGGTGATTACGGGAGGGGGGTTCTTGTGTAGTTTTTTGTTTCCGGAGTGGATCGTCAAGGCGTTTACCAACGATCCGGAGTTGATCGGGATTTCGGCTAATGGACTGAGGCTTACTTTGCTGGCTTTTCTGGTGGTAGGCTCGCAGCTTGCCATCAGCCAGTTTTTCCAAAGTATCGGGATTGCGTGGAAGGCCATGTTTTTAAGCTTGAGCCGGCAGTGTTTGTTCCTGATTCCGGCTATTTTGTTCCTGCCGCCTTTTCTGGGGCTCGACGGGGTGTGGCTGGCTTCTCCGTTGTCGGATGTATTGGCGGCGCTGACGGCTTGGCTGTTTTTGTGGCACCACGTTAAAAACGTTAAAAAACAAGCGGTTGGATTAAACTAATGGCTCTTTTGTTTGTATACATAATAAGGAGTCGGTATATTCCGGCCTGCCTTCTTAATTAAAAAAGAGTAAGTCGTATGAAAAAAGTATGGTTTGTATTATTCGTCCTGTTATTGGGCGTCGGCCAGGTGATGGCGCAGCAAGATAAAACAGATAAAGCAACAAAGAAAGCGGAAAAAGAAGCTAAGAAAGCGGCCGAGGAGGCCGAACAAATGGCTTTGTTCAATCAAGCGGTAGAGGCGTTGAAGGCGCGCGATTTCGTGCTGGAAGCCGACCGGGTGGAATTTAAGCGCGGGCGTTTCGCTTATGTCACGCCGAATACGAATTTCGTTTCGATGAACGGCGACAAGGCGACGATTCAGTTGGCTTTCAACGGGGCTTTCGCAGGCCCGAACGGTATTGGCGGCATTACGGTGGACGGGAATGCGTCGAGCGTGGAAATGAAGACAGACAAGAAAGGGAATATCACGTTCACGATGATGGTGCAGGGAGTGGCGGTTTCGGCCAATGTCACCTTCCGGATGGTGAAAGGAAGTAATAAGTGTACGGCTACGGTAAGCCCGAATTTTAATAGTAACCGGGTTACCTTTACGGGCTATTTGTATCCTTCCAATCAATCGAACGTGTTCAAAGGGCGGTCTATCTGATCGGCCGGCGATCCTGGAATCGCTTGTATAACGCATAGGCGCAGGTACTACAGTATTCTTTTTCGCGAAGAAGCTGTCGTATTCTGCGCCTGTTTGTTTATTTTACATGGGTTAAATCCGTATCTTTGCTAGTAGATAAGTGAAGACAGGCTGCGTTTGGGTTTCGGGGCAGCGGTTTGCCAGGGTGGCGGGTTTGCGCTTTTTGTCTCCAAAAAGCGGTGTTTCCGGCTCTGGCGGCTTGCTTTGCCGTTGCTCCCGGCGTGTGTCGTTTTCGCGAAAAACCAATAAAACAGAATGTAGTATGCAATTATCCATCGATCAAAAAGACATAGCGAAATTTCTGATGATCGGCGACAAAGTGTTGATTAAGCCGAAGAATCCGCAAAGCCAGACCAAGTCGGGGCTTTACCTGCCGCCTACGGTGCAACAGGATAAGATACAGGCCGGGTATATTATCAAAACCGGGCCCGGATATGCCATTCCGGCCGGCGGCGAAGAGCCGGAAGTGTGGGAAAAGAATAAGGGGCAGGAGGTGCATTATCTTCCCCTTCAGGCGCACGAAGGCGATTTGGCTGTTTTTTTGCAGAATGCCGCCTATGAAATTAATTTTAACGAGGAAAAATTTCTGATCGTTCCTCATTCGGCTATCCTGATGCTGGTACGCGACGAAGGTTTGTTCGAATAGAACCAATTATTTTGACAGAATAAGAATAAATCCACTTTTTTAATATACTTTTGCCGGTAGAACAACCAACAAACTATCAATATAAGCGATTAGAATGAATAAGATTGTAAGCAAAGAACACTTCTCGGCTCAGGTGGTAAAGCTGGAAGTGGAAGCACCCTTAATAGCCCGTTCGCGCAAGGCCGGCCATTTTGTGATTGTTAAGGTGGGCGAGAAAGGCGAACGCATTCCGCTGACGATTGCCGGGGCCGATCCCCAGAAAGGAACGATTACTTTGGTTATCCAGGCCGTGGGCGGCTCTTCCCGCAAGATCACGGAGCTGGAGGTAGGCGATTATATTACCGACCTGGTCGGCCCGCTCGGCCAGGCCACGCATGTGGAAAAGGTCGGAACCGTAGTATGTGCCGGAGGCGGCGTGGGGGTGGCCCCGCTTTTGCCGATCGTGCAGGCTTTTCATCAGGCCGGCAACCGGGTGATTGTCGTATTGGCGGCCCGCACGAAAGACCTTATCATTCTCGAAGAGCAGATGAAAGCGAATGCCGACGAAGTGATCGTGATGACGGACGACGGCTCGTACGGCCGCAAAGGGCTGGTTACGGAAGGCGTGGAAAGCGTGATTAACCGTGAAAAAGTGGATCTTTGCGTGACGATCGGGCCGGCCGTGATGATGAAATTCGTTTCCGCTCTGACCCGCAACTATGCTATTCCGACCGTGGCTTCCCTGAATACCATTATGGTGGATGGTACGGGCATGTGCGGCGCTTGCCGGATCACCGTCGGGGGGAAAACCAAGTTCGTATGTGTAGACGGCCCCGAGTTCGACGCTCACCAGGTCGATTTCGATGAGATGATTATGCGTCTGGGCGCTTACAAAGACATAGAGAAAAAGTAATCAAACGATTCCGATCACCATGACAACAGAAGAATT
>DBFJSK010000427.1:0-20758 GCA_048403675.1 Tannerellaceae bacterium
ATAGGTAAAACCAAACAGCCCGGCCAGTTTTACCCCCTCGCGATTGATCGCCAATCCCAAAATACGATGCCCGCACCCGTCGAACCGTCCTTTAAACGGATGCCCCAAATCTCTTCCGATCGGTTCCCATTCCCGGCCCCCCAAATCCAAATCGGCCGTCAAACAAATCGTCGTCCCTTCAAAACCATCACCGATTCCTTCTTCGGATGTATTTTCATGATCCCCATTTACTTGGCGGGCTACCCACGCCAGCTCTTCGGGGCTGGAAACCGCCATGATTTTAACCTTTGGCGTCCACCCCAGGGGAGCCTCGCTCCTGCCGCTCCATACCCTCGCTGGGTTCGCCGGATTTTCAGCGGCTGCCTTTTCCCGGGATTCGTTTTCCTTATTTCCCATATCGATCTGTTGTTTTGTCTTGCTTTCACTTCAGGCCAGGCCATCAGGGGCCTTTCCGCCTCTTATTCATTTTTTAAGGACAGAAAAAACGATCGTTTAATTTAGGCATTCCGATCCTTGAAAAACATAAAAAAAAGCTCGATGAAAAATCCTAACAAAAGAAACTTATCCCTCTGGGTATAAGCATAAAATAAAAAGAAAAAAGCCGATAATACGTTCTTTCGGATTATCTTTGTAGCTGACTAGAAAAAACGATCATTTTTTCTAGTCATTTTTCACTTAAAAATAACAGTAGAAACCAAATAGCTATTTAAACGGAAGTGTAAACCAGAACTCGGAGCCTTCGCCGGGATTGGAAATCACCCCGATACTTCCCTCCATCTTTTTAACCAGCATCTCGCAAATGGAAAGCCCCAGGCCCGTACCTTGGGCAAAATCGTTGAGTTTCACAAACCGGTGGAAAATACGCGCCCGATCGCGCTCGGAAATTCCGCAACCGGTATCCCGCACATAAAAATAAACCCCTTTTTCATCCAAACGCAGCCGGTAGCCCAACGTAATAGAGCCGGCGGAAGTAAACTTGACCGCATTATTTACAAAATTCATCACAATCTGCGTCACCCGCGCCCGGTCGATGTCCAGCCGGACAGGCTGCGGCGCCTTCACCAACCGCACCTCCAGCCCTTTGCCCTGCACCGCTATCCGGGCCGATTGATACAACTCGTCGAACAAAATCCCCACATCTTCCGACGTATATTCCAGCACCGTTTTTCCCGACTCGATACGCGACATATCCAGAATATCATTAATCAACTTCAACAACAAATCATTATTACTGCGGATAATCAGAATATACTCTTCCTTCTCGGCCCGATCGTCGGTAGTCATTAAAATCTCGCTGAACCCCAGAATTGCATTCAGCGGTGTGCGAATCTCATGACTCATATTGGCAATAAAAGCCGATTTAAGCCGATTACTTTCCTCCGCCTGATTCTTGGCTTCCAACAAATCGATCAAATGCTGTTCCGTCTGCTTGTATTTCTCGATACACGTACCCGTTCCGATTACGTCGTACACCTCTTTCGTCGTCTTATCACAGAGCGGCATAAACCGATACTCGAACCACTCGTACACCTCCCCTTCCGGCTTACGAATTTTCACCCGCAACTGTACATTCCCCTCATTTCCGGCCATAATATTGGTAAACACCGCCGAGATCACCGGCATATCGTCGGGATGTACCAATTCGAAAAACCGCTTCGCATTAAATACCGGTTGTTCTCCGATGGGGAATCCGTAGCGTTTCATCAACAACTCATTATTATAATACACATCCCGCTCCACATCGTATTGCCAGGAATACACCTCGCTCTTTTCAAGGGCGAGGGTAGAAAGCATATGCTGCCGTTCCAGTTCTTTTTGCGTACTGATGCGCTCCACATTCAAGCCCACGGCCCGCGAAAACAACTGCGCCATCGACAATTCCTCGTCGAGCCACCGGCTGGCATTCAACTCGCGCACCACCACTATCACGCCCCAAAAACCTCCCCGGGCCATCACCGGTATAGTGAGCGTACTTTGATACTCGATACAATTCGATTCCAGAAAAATCGTAAGCGTATTGGGCAACTGCACTTCCCCCCGGTAGGCCACCCTCGAAGCGCCTACACGATATTCCTCCAAGTAATTGGGAATAGCGACCGTCCGAAAACCCAGCTTCACCGGGAAAATAGCCGAAGCCGACGATTGCAGCATCTCCTCCAGAATAAAGACATTTTCCTCGGAACTATACCGGAACAAACAACTATCGTCGGCACCGAACTGCTCGTTAATCAAGCTCAGGATACTCTGGTTATCGAGCGTGTTGCTCACTTGGATACGCGAGAGCAACTTTTTCAACACCCGCTGATTGGTTTCCACCGCGTTGCTTTCTTTTTGCTGCAAAGTCCATAAATGGTTGGCAATGCCCTCCTGCATCTCGCCCGGCAGACAATAACAAACCAGGTATTCCAACCGGCCGTCGGAAGCAAACACCCCGCTGTTGCACCAAAGATGCGCCCGCAGCACATTATCGGGCATCCGGTGATGGATATAAAAATAAAACATATTTTTCTCCGCCGACAATTGGCGGGCGAACCCCTTGAACTTCTCCGCCCGCTCGGGTGGTAAAAGGGCCAATATATTCCGCCCCACCATAGCCTCGCGGGCATAGCCGAACAACTCGGTGACGCGTTCGTTTATATTCAGAATCGTACCGTCAAGCCCGAGCCGGATACAAGCCGTGGGCGCTTTCAGAAAAGAGTTTAAAAGAAAAGCGTTCTGCCGGGCCAGCTCCTCCTTTTGTTGCATCGCTTGGGCAAGCTGCTGGCCGAGGCGGTTCACCTGGCAGATAAGTTCAGTATGGCGTTGTGTCGTTAAATCGTCTTCCATGGAAAGCCCGTCGTTAGAAGAAAGGTACATTATGTTTTCGCAAATGTACCTTTTTTCTCCCTAACGAACCTTATCATTTAGCAGTAAAAGCAGGCTCCCTGCCTATTCTTTTTGAAATTTGCGGCTTACTTTTATCAGATTGCCGGTAAAAGAAACGATATTCTGCGCCTCCTGCACCATCGTAAGGTACACCATGCTTACCTTCGTACTGCCTGTTTGGCCCTGGATGCGTTTCAGTTCACCTTTCTTCAACCCCATCAGCCGGTTATTGAGCGCGGCGGATTCCGCCACCAATTCCTCCATGCCGCGATACTCGTTCGACCGGATCATGGCCGCCGCCCGATCCAGAAAATGCACGATTTCAACGGTAAGCTGTCCGAAATCGCTTTTCTGCGCCTCGCTCAGCGGATTGAAATTATTATCGATATGTTCCTTGAGCGGTTCGGCCAGACGGCGGATGCTGAAAATAATCTCGCTGGCAAAATCATTTCCCTGATAATAATACAGCCCCTTTTCCACAGCAATATCGTGTTCGAGCTGCGTCACCCCCAGCGTACCGACGCGCTTAACTTGTTTGAGATGCACTTTCTTCTCGGCCACCGCCGCCAGCACCTTTTTTAATTCTTTCAGATTTTCATCCATAAAACCGTTCACCGAGCGGGCAAACATATCAGCCGTAAAGACCAGGTCGGCTTGCAATTCCTCGCGGCTATGCTCCCGGAACAAGGAAAGCGCTTCGCGGGGATCGGTCGTATCGCGCAACTTGGCCACCGTGGTATTGACCTCTTCCTTGAGCGCCTCCTTCCGCAATTTCGCCTTATAGGCCAGATGGCTGCGCACCAGCATATAAACAGCCAGACCTACCATGGCCGCCATGGCCGGGATGCCGCCCCAATACATCAGGATCGCCACCAGAAAACAGATCGTAAAAGCCGCGCCGGCCGTAATAAACCATCCCCCGATGACCGATAAGACGCCGGTAATGCGGTACACCGCACTTTCGCGCCCCCAAGCCCTGTCGGCCAGCGACGTGCCCATCGCCACCATAAACGCTACGTAGGTAGTGGAAAGCGGCAGCTTCATCGACGTACCCACCGCAATCAACAGCCCCGAAAGCACCACGTTCACCGACGCGCGCACCACATCGAAGCTCGCCTTGTCATCGATCACCATTTCCTGCTGGTTGAAGCGGCTGTCCACCCATCGCTTCACGCCCGGGGGCACTACGCTCAACAAGGTAGCCGAAATATTGCTGCACGTACGCACCAGCACCCGGGCTACCGGCGACGTGCCGAAGGTTTCCTCCCCTTCCGACTGGCGGGAAAGATCGAGCGAGGTTTTCACCACATTCTGCGCCTTTTTCGAAGTAGCCAGGGCGATCACCATCACCAGGCCCGAACCGACCAGAAAATACCACGGGGTACGGGCCGGTTGCAGCAGCGACGACATCAGGAAGGTGTCGGTAGTGGTGGTTCCCCCTTGGGCCATCAAATCCACATACGAAGAATAACCAACCAGGGGCACCCCGATAAAATTCACCAGGTCGTTGCCGGCAAAGGCCAGCGCCAGGGCAAAAGTACCCATCAGGATAATCACTTTGAAGACATTTACTTTCAGGTAATAAAGCAACTGCATCAGCACGGTAAAGAAGAGAAGGCAACCCCATACAATCGAATCGGTATGCGCATAGACGGCTGTTTTCAAATCGCCCGACATCAGCGTACTGTCTTTCAGCCCCTTGATAAGCATAAAATAAATAATCGACGTAGCCGCCACACCGCCGAACAAACCGATGAAATACTTCGCGCTTTTCTTATAATTGAACGAAAACAGCAACCGCGCCAGGTATTGCACCACCATGCCGAAAAAGAAAGCGATGGCTACCGACAAGAAAATCCCCAGAATCACTGTAAACGCCTTTTCGGTATTCAGCAAATCGCCCAGTTGCAACGCCCCGCTCGAAGCGGCTATTTTCATCAGGGCGATGGCCACGGTTCCCCCCACCAGTTCGAAAACCAGCGAAACGGTGGTAGAAGTAGGCATTCCCAGCGAATTGAAAATATCCAGCAAGACCACATCGGTCAGCATCACGGCCGCCAGGATATACATGATTTCGGAAAAATAGAAATGCTCAGGCTGATAAATACCATGCCGGGCCACATCCATCATGCCGTTGGAAAGCGAAGCGCCCACAAAAATACCGACAGCCGCAATGGCAATAATCACTTTGAAAGAAGCCGCTTTCGAACCGATGGCCGCATTCAGAAAATTCACAGCGTCGTTGCTGACGCCTACCGATAAATCGACCACCGCCAAGACAAAGAGGAAGATGACCAGAAACAAATAAAACGTCTCCATAGTAAATTGTTATGAGTTTGCGGGCAAAGGTCTGAAATGGTTGTGTCAACCTTGTTGCACCGATATGACAAATCGGTTACAAATATCCGGCCCCTTTTTCATAAACAATCCGGCAGCTTCCTCCGCCCCGGCGGAAGGAGTAATTTAAGAAATATTACAACGGGTAATTATACACTTTCAACCCTGTGATCCGGCTGTGGAAGCTACCGCTTCTTTCGAGCGGGAAAACCAGCGTACGCACATAATTCATGGAGTCTTTGCCGGCATTATACCACCGGCGTTCCACCCCCAGTTCCTCTTTCAAGCGGCCGTCGATGTAGAGCGCCGTCGATTGCCGGTCGCCCCGGATCGAAACCGAATCGCGGCAACCGGGGCGAACATAATAATTGAACGTATTCAGATACCCGTCGCGCATAAAACCCAGTTTGCCGGTAACCGGATCGGCCAGGTAAAATACGGCGTCGGGCGAACGGAACAATTCGGTTCCCTTCGGCTCCGCTTCGCCCTCGATCCGGAAGGAAACGGTATAGGCATGACCGATTTCCTTTAAGCCGGTGGCCGTCTCGGGCTGCAACTTGTCTGCCGCCCATACGCAACCCGGTTCGCGTCCTACCCTACCGGCTACATTCACGCCCGGGGCTTCGCTCAAGCCGGCGCACAAATGGCTGAAAGCGTCGTACGGCCAGCTCGTGGAAGGGCCTGTCCACATTTTGACGGCCAAGGTTTGCAAGGCCGGGAAGGCACGGTAATGGATGTCGGCCGGGGTGATGCCGTTCCCCACATGGTCGTTCCAAACGGCAAACATGCCGCCGGCCAGTTGCGGATGTCGTTCGGGAAAAACTTCCCGGCCGATATGGGCGGGCGTCCATGTGCGGTACAAGGCTTCGGTATCGAGGTAATCGTGATAATAGCCGGCGGCCGGTACGATATACAGCTCGCCGTCGGGCACGCTCAACAGCCGGTAGCCTTGCTTCATCATTTCCACCGGATCGGCATAGCCGTTATACCAGGCCGACATCCAGACATGCTCGGATTTTACCGGTGTCTCGCCCCGGGCGTGGGTCAGGGCGCCCCAAACGCAAGCCTGTTTGCCAAAGCTTTCCACCAAGCGGATATAATGATCGGTAAAGGCCCGGAATTTTTCTACCACCTCCTGTTTTTCATTCGCATACTCGTCGGTTCCGATATGTACCCTGGGGCCGCGGAAAACGGGTTTTTCGCCCGAAAGATATTCCCGGAACAGGGCGTCCACAAACCGATAGGTTTCAGGCTTAAAGAGGTCGAGATGATCCATCCCGTAGGTTTCGCTGCCGATGGCCGGACAGTAGTGCGTAAATGCCAGCGAATGGGCGGGCACGTCGATTTCCGGAATAATTTCCACTCCCAGGCTATCGGCCATTTCCTGAAGGGCGATAAATTCCTGCTTGGTGTAATGCCCGTCGGGGGCGGCGAGGCCCGGATAGGTATCCGATTCGAGACGGAAAGCGGCATAGGTCTTTGCCCAGTCGTGCTGGAAATATTGTTTGAACCCGTTGTCGTTGAGGTGGATTTGCAAGGTATTCATTTTATAATACGCCATAATCCGGACATACTCGCGTAAGAAACTCATCGGAATAAATTTGCGTCCGCAATCGATCATAAATCCGCGCACCGGATAATCGGGGTAATCGCGTGCTTCTCCCCGCGGAAGTTGCCGCTCCGGATCTTGCTCCGAAAGTTGTAGCAAGGTGCGGGTGGCCCAGAACAGGCCGCGTACGGTAGGAGCCGCCAGCGTCGCCCGGTCGGTAATATGCAACGTATAGCCCTCGTCGGCCAGTTTCCGATCGGCCGAAAGACGAAGGACGTAATCGCCGGAAGCGCCTTTGCCGGATACCACAGGCAGTTTCTTTCCAAACATCGTTTCATAGTCGGCAGCCAAGCGACGCCCCACGGCGAGCAAACTGTCGGCCCCTTCCGGACAGACAATCCGGGCTTTCTCGCCGGGCAAGAAACGATTTTCCGCCCCTTTCCAGTACTTCAATTCGGGAACGACGAAAGGTTTGGCATTTTTTACAGCGCCGGCAGGCAGGCCTGCCAAGCAGAAAAACAGCAGACAGAGAAGGTAAACAGGTGTTTTCATAGAAATGGATTTAAGTGAATAAACGTTGACTGAGTTGAATCAACAAGAATACGGATTTTTAACCGGTTATGCAAATGGGGAAGGCTGGCAGGGCGCCGTATAGTTTAAACAAAAAGAAATAACAATCCGGTATTTTCAATCTTTTTATTTCAAAAAAGGCGTTTTTCAAAACAAGCGCTTTATCCGAAAAACAGCTTCCGGAGCGCCGTTCATTACATTTATTAACAAAAACAGCCCAAAAGCAGCTAAAAAGAACCGATGCCGGTGTTTTTCAAAATCCATCGGCATCCGCTAAAAATTGCACTGCGATGTATTTTCACTTTCCTAAGCAGAAAATAAATGTTAAATAACCACAATATTTAAAGCGGAAAAAGAAATTTCGAACCTGAAAAATCGTGTGGGAGCCTCTATTTTCCCCTGGTTCGAAAAAGGACGCCTACTTTTTCCCGCTATCATTGCGGCAAAGGATTTACGCCTTTGCCTTCATCCAGGCAGCAAACAAGCTGCAAAACGAGAAAAACTATCTATTATACCCTGCTTTATTTTATTTTCTGATAGATCTTATCTTCATTAGAATAGCTTCCTTTCTTATCTCGCTAAAGAGGCATACACATAGGCTTTTCTTCCGAAGTTGAATGAGCATTTTGTCAATCCCCGCACGCCCTTTACAAATTGTTTTTTCGTACCTTTCCGGCACCCGCTTTGCAACCGGCCGCCACCCGAAAACCGCCCCGCCCCGCCTCCAACAGGCGCCGGCACATTTCCTTTTTACCTTTACAGGAATAAACGCGGTTTTTCTTCCAAAAAAGATTGGATATAAATAAATTGCCTACTTTTACAGGCGTTATACACAACTGAAATGGGGAATAAGGACTTTAACCTGCTTTACGAACAAAATTATCGCCGCTCGTTTCTGTTCACCAAATCGTATGTGCACAATGATATGGCGGCGGAAGATATTGTGGCGGAAGCCCTTGTGAAATACTGGCGACTGCTGGATACCGGAGGCGTAGCGCCGTCCGACGCGCTCTTGCTGACCATACTCAAACATAAAGCATTGGATTACCTCAAACACGAATCGGTGCGCCAGGCGGCCTTCGAAAGTTTGGCCCAAACGGGCCAGTGCGAACTTTCGCTTCGCATTTCCAGCCTCGAAGCCTGCGATCCGGAAGAGATTTTTTCGGCCGAAATCCGGGAAATTATCCGGAAAACCTTGCTGGAACTTCCTGCGCAAACGCGAAAGATATTCCAACTGAGCCGGTTTGAAAATAAGACGGTCAAAGAAATCGCCTCCCTGACCGGCTTGTCGGATAAAGGGGTGGAATACCATATTACCAAATCGTTGAAAATATTGCGTATCCGGCTGAAAGATTACCTTCCGCTTTTCTTTTTTCTTCTTTCCTGAAAAAAATACAAAAAAAAACGTTTTTCCCTTTAGGGATAGGTGTCGCCCAATCGTTATTGTGTACGTAACGCATTCAATACGCATTTATGGAAGACCTATTACAACGTTATATCAAAGGGGAAGCCTCGGAAGATGAAAAACGGCAAATCATCGCCTGGATCGATGAGCGGCCCGAACATCTGGACGAATACCTGGCCCAGCGCAAACTCTACGATATTTCCCTTTGGAACCGGGAAGCCGGCCTGGCGGAAAGCGCCGGCGGAGTCGCGAACACAACAGCCGCGTCCGGACAGATTACGCCGCCTCCCGGGGGTGGCGCCCCGCAACCGGGCCGCACCCGCATTTCTGCCGCACCCCGGCGACGGATCGCACTCGAATTTATGAAAATAGCCGCCGTTCTGCTTATCGGTTTCTTCGGCGCCCGCTACTTCTTCCACGACGCACCCGAGGCCGCGCGGATGCAAACAGTACACGTACCGGCCGGCCAACGCGCCCGCCTGACGCTGGCCGACGGCACGGGTGTTTGGCTGAACTCCCGTTCTACCCTGACTTTTCCCGACCGTTTTCCGGACGGCAGCCGCCAGGTGAAACTCGACGGAGAAGGTTATTTCACGGTAAGCCACGACGCCCATCGTCCTTTCACCGTGAAAACCGCCACGTACGACATCCGGGTGTTGGGTACAGAATTCAATGTAAAGGCTTACGGGGCCGGCGAATGGTTCGAAACCGCCCTGCTGAAAGGAAGCGTGGAAATCGTGGCGCCGGGCAAAGCCGAAACCCTGCGCCTCCAGCCCCACGAAAAGGCTGCGCTCTGCCAGGGGCGGTTGGAAAAAGCCCCTATTCCGGATTACAATTACTTCAAATGGAAAGACGGATTGTTCTGTTTTGAAAACGAAACGGTGGAGACGTTGATCGAAAAGATGCAACTTTATTATGATATACGGATCGAAGTACGGCGCCCGGCGCTGCTTCCCTATCGTTATTCCGGCAAGTTCCGGATTAAAGACGGCATCGAACATGTGCTGAAAGTGCTCCAGCTCAAACACAAGTTTACGTATACCAAGGATGAAGAACAGAACTTGATTATCATCGAATAAAAACACTTCAATCGTTAACCTATTTAATATCTATGTAAGCCCATGAAATAGCATCGAGAAAAAAACAACACACAGTAGCAACGAAAAGGGAAGCGTTGCAGCGCTTCCCTTCACGTTCAGTCAGTACCTTGCTGACTCGTTCTAAAAATCAATTTACTTAGTACTAACATTAAGACATTACAAATGTATGAAAAAAATTTGTATAGGGCGGTTTATGTCCCTAATTAACACCTGTAACAAAACACTACGGATAATGAAACTCATCTTCCTTACGCTCGTTATTTTCACCTCCTCGATAGGCGCTTCCGTCCACTCGCAAACCATGCGGGTACGTATTCACGCCCACAATGTGCCCACGCGCACTATTCTGGATGAAATCGAAGAACAAACCGATTATCTTTTTATTTACGATACGAAAGAGGTCGATCTGGAAAAGAAAACCTCGGTGGAAGCCGAGAACCGGACGGTGGCCGAAGTGCTTTCGGACGTATTCGGTGCGACGCCCATCGTGTATGCGATGGAAGGAAGCAACATCATGTTGATGAAAAAAACAGATGCTTCCGCCGCCCGAGCCGCCCAGCCGGGCCCGCGGAAATTAACCGGAACGGTAACCGATAAAACAGGCGAACCGATTATCGGCGCCAACGTGGTGGTAAAAGGCACGACCAACGGTACGGTGACGGATATCGACGGCCAATACAGTCTGGAGGTACCGGAAGGCGCCACGCTGCAATTCTCGTATATCGGTTATTTTACCCAGGAAATAGCCCTGGCTGGCAAAACCCGGATCGACGTACGCCTCACGGAAGATACGCAGCAACTTGACGAGGTGGTCGTGGTGGGCTACGGTACGCAGAAAAAGGGCGAACTGACATCGTCGATTTCGAGCATCAAAAGCGAAAACTTTATCCAAGGTTCCGTGCAGGACGCCGCCCAGTTGCTGCAAGGAAAAGTAGCCGGCCTGGGCGTAGTGCTGCCTAGCGGCGACCCGACGGCTTCCACGCAGATTATGCTGCGCGGGGTGGGTTCGCTTCAATCGAGCGCTTCGCCGCTGGTGATTATCGACGGGGTGCCGGGCGATATGAACACGGTAGCGCCCGAAGATATAGAGAGCATCGACGTGATTAAAGACGGTTCGGCTGCCGCTATCTACGGCACGCGGGGAAACGGGGGTGTGATTTTTATCACGACCAAAAAGGTAAAAGGCGAAATGCCGCTTACCATCGACGTGCAGGCTTATATCACGACCCAGCAGATCAAGAAAAGACTGGATATGATGAACGCCGACCAATACCGTGAAGTGGTGGGGCAGAACAAACCGGGCGCCATCGATTACGGATACAATACCGACTGGCTCGACGAAATCCTGCGTACGCCGGTTTCGTACGTTACGAATGCCAGCTTGCGCGGGGGCAACAGCCGGTCGAACTACATTGCGAATGTGAACTATAAATCGGGGCAGGGCATCGTGAAACGTTCCGACAACAAGGAGCTAACCACGCGCCTGGAGATCAATCACTCGATGTGGGACAACCTTTTGAAGTTCAACCTCAACATCATGGGTAAGGAACAACGTTATACGGCGCTGGGCGACGGCAAGAGCTTCCGGGGCGACATCTACCGCAACGCGCTGATTAACAATCCTACCGAGCGGGCGAAAGACGACGAGGGCAATTGGGTGGAACATCCTACCATGAATGGCTATATGAACCCGGTTTCGGCTTTGCACGAAAGCGACGGGGAAAACAAGAGCACGCAATTGCGCACGTTCGGCAGCGTGACGCTGACCCCGATCGACGCGTTTTTTATCAAGGCGCTGGCTTCGCGCACCTCTTACAACCAGACGCGCGGCTATGCGGAAACCCAAAAACATATTTCTACCGTACGCGACGGGAAAAACGGTTTCGCTTCCCGGGGTACGACTTCGTCGATCGACAATCTGTTGGAGTTGACGGCGCAGTATAAGAATACGTTCGGGGCGCACAACTTCACGGGGCTGGCCGGGTATTCGTACCAGGATCGTACGTGGGAGAATTATTGGATGCAGAACTGGGATTTCCCTTCGGATCAGTATTCTTACAATAATATGGGATCGGGCGCTGCCCTCAAACGCGGGGAAGTACAGGAGAAATCGGAAAAGACCAAGACTAAGCTGATCGGTTTCTTTGCCCGCGTGAACTATAGCTATGATAACCGGTACCTGGTTTCGGCCAGCATTCGCCACGAAGGGGCTACGCAGTTCGGGGCCGATCATAAATGGGGAAATTTCCCGGCTTTTTCGCTGGGCTGGAATATTTCGAACGAAGCCTTTATGGAATCCCTCGCTTTTATCAGTAACCTGAAGGCCCGGGCCGGGTTCGGGGTAACGGGAAGCATTCCGAAAGATCCTTACCTGTCGCTCAGCCGGCTGGACAGCGGCAGTAATTTCCTGACCGGCTCCACCTGGACGCCGACCTTGAAACCGGCTTCGAACGCCAACCCGGATTTGCGCTGGGAGAAGAAAGAAGAGTGGAACTTCGGGATCGATTACGGGTTCCTGGGCGACCGGATCGGGGGTAGCTTCGATTTTTACAAACGGAAAACGAAGGATATGCTTTGGGAGTATAATGTAGCGATGCCGCCTTATCTGTACGAAAAGATGGTAGCCAACGGCGCATCGATGCAGAATACCGGGTTCGAAGCTCATTTGAGTATCCTGGCCGTGCAGACAAAAGATTTTTCCTGGACGACGACGGTGAATTATTCGACGAATAAGAACAAGGTGCTTTCGCTCTCGAACGATAAGTTTCAGGTAAAATCGGGGTATATCAAAGCCGGTTGGACGGGCGAACCCATCCAGCAGGAGACGCACCGGTTGTTCGAAGGGGGCGAAGTGGGGAATTTCTACGGATTCAAAACCATCGACGTGGATGCCGACGGCCGCTGGATTATCGAAGGGAAAGACGGCAAGCCCAAACCGATTGCCGATCAGCAGGAGGAAGACAAGCAAATCATCGGCAACGGCCTTCCGAAGCATTTCCTGAGTTGGGATAATAGCTTTACGTTCAAAAATTTCGACCTGGGCATCACCATGCGCGGGGCCTTCGATTACGATATTCTGAATTATGCCCGGATGTTTTACGAATGTCCTGTCAACCTGACGCGCGGCAATTTGCTGGCCTCGGCCTACGAGCCTAAATTCGGGAAAACCGTGCTCAACGATCACCAGGAGCTTCAATATGTAAGCTACTTTATCGAACGGGGAAATTTCTGGAAAATCGACAATATTACGATTGGGTATACGCTCAACCTGAAGAATGATTACCTCAAACGCGTCCGGGTATACGCCACGGCCAACAACCTGTTTACCTTTACCGGTTACAGCGGTCTCGATCCGGAAGTGAATACCCAGGGCCTCGATCCCGGTTGCGACCCGCTCGACCGCTATCCTTCCACCAGTTCGTTTACGTTAGGCGCTATGTTTACTTTCTAATTCAATCAAAAATAAGATGAAAACCATTATAAAGCAAATCGGATTTTTCCTGGCAGGTTGTCTGGCCCTGCCGCTCGTGTCGTGCACAGACTTAAATGAAGAAATCTTTTCCGACATTACCGAGGATAGTTACCAATACGAAGCCGGCGACGCCACCAAGGTAGTGGGCGCCGCCTACGCCAACCTGCGCGAGTGGGGCAATTGCGGCTCGGGCCAGGCGCCGATGCTCAGCCAGGAGATTTGTACCGATGAAGGGGTTTTCCCGGCCAACGGGTCGGGTTGGGACGATGGCGGTGTATTCCGCCGCATGCAACTGCATAACTGGAATACCGACCAGCTTCAGGTGAAAAAACTCTGGACAACTTGTTATACCGGCATTTTGCTGGCCAATCGGGCGATTCAGACCATCAGCGAGGATAATTTCCCATTCGCGGCCCACGAAAACAAAGCGGCGATGATCGCGGAAACCCGGGCGTTGCGCGCTTTTTATTACTGGTATGTGCTCGATAATTACGGGGATGCGCCGCTGGTGACCGAGCCTACTAACGACTTGCCGGCCAATACGTCGCGCAAAGAACTATATGCTTTCGTGGTGAAGGAACTAACCGAAGCGATGCCCGACCTTCCCCGGGAAAAGACCGAGGCCAACTACGGCCGGTATACGGCCTGGGGCGCAAAGGCGCTGTTGGCCAATGTATACCTGAACGCGGAAGTGTATACCGGCACGGCGCAGTGGGAAAATTGCTTGGCTGTTTGCAACGAGATTCTGGGCAGCGGTGTCTATGAACTGGATGCCGATTACCGCGATCCGTTCCGGGTGAATAATGAAAATTCGAAGGAAAATATTTTGGTGATTCCCTTCGATGAGATTTACGCCACCGGTTTTAACTACCATCTGGCCGCTTTGCACGGGGCGAATCAGCAAACTTACAACCTGGTAGGCAGCCCGTGGGGTGCAGGAGCTTATAAAGGAGTGCCGCAGTTTATCGATACCTACGATAAAGACGATGCCCGCCTGGGCTATACCTGGCTGGGCGGCCCGCAATATGCGGCCGACGGCAGTCCGTTGCTGGGCGCTTACGATCAGATGGGTCAGCCGCTGGACTTTGTGAACCGCATGCCCGACGGTATCTTTACCGGCGAGGCCGAAGGGTTGCGTTGGCTGAAATATGAAATCGCCGAAGGTGCCCGCTCCGATTTGAATAACGACCTGGTGCTGTTCCGTCTCAGCCAGGTGTATATGATGAAAGCCGAATGTTTGCTGCGTACCGGCCATGCCGACGAGGCGGCTGCGATCGTGACGCTGATCCGGAAAAGAGCGTTTGAGGAACATCCCGAAAAAGCGACGGTCACCGGCGCTCAATTGCAGGGAAATTCCAGCTATGTATACGGCACGGTGGAAAATTACGTACTGACGCCGCAAGGCAAAAAATATCCCGAACAATTCGGTCGTTTTTACGATGAACTGGGCTGGGAATTTGCCGGCGAATCTTTCCGTCGGCGCGATATGATCCGGTTCGGCCATTTCACGAAAGCCGAATGGCTGTCGCATAAACCGAGTGGCGATTATAAGGTGCTCTTCCCCATTCCGCAACCGGTGGTAGACGCCAATCCGAATATGGAACAGAATCCTAATTACAATTAATAATTCGTATGAAACACTACATCGTTTTCGCTTTCTCGGCCCTTGTATTGGCCGGTTGCCAGACCAGCCGCGAAGAGAGTCCGACCCTCACCCTGCGGAAAATAGAACCGGTGGATTTCTCGCATGTTCGCATCAACGACCGTTTTTGGTCGCCCCGGTTGGAAAAACAGGTGTCCGCGACTTTGCCGGTTTGCATCGACCAGATCGAAAACCAGACCGGGCGTATCCGCAATTTCGAGCGGGCGGCGGCGGGCAGCGGCGAACATTCGGGTATTTTTTTCGACGATTCGGATGTATATAAGGCGCTCGAAGGGATCGCTTACAGCCTGATTAACCGTCCGGATGCGGAGCTGGAAAAAAAGGCCGACGAGTGGATCGATAAATTTGCGGCCGCCCAACAGCCGGACGGATACCTCAATACGTTTTATACGCTGACGGCGCCAGAAGGCCGGTGGACGAATATGGACAAGCACGAAATGTATTGTGCCGGCCATATGATGGAGGCCGGGGTGGCTTATTATCAGGCTACGGGCAAAAGGAAGCTGCTGGATGTGTGTATCCGGATGGCCGATCATATGCTGTCGATATTCGGCCCCGGCAAACGGCATTGGGTGCCGGGCCATGAAGAGATCGAACTGGCGCTTGTCAAGCTTTCGAACGTAACGGGGGATACCCGGTATCTCGATTTCGCGCATTGGTTGCTCGAAGAACGGGGCCGCGGTCACGGTACGAAAGGGGGCGAGGGCGAGTGGAATACGGCGTATTATCAGGACGAGATTCCCGTTGGCCGGCTGACGGATATTTCCGGGCATGCGGTTCGCTGCATGTATCTATATGCGGGCATGGCCGACGTGGCGGCGTTGACGCACGATACGGCGTATGTGGCGGCGCTGGGCCGGTTGTGGGAAGATGTGGTGTTTCGGAATATGTATATCACGGGAGGAATCGGTTCCTCCCGCGACAACGAAGGGTTTACCGAAGATTATGATTTGCCTAATTACGAGGCGTATTGCGAAACCTGCGCTTCGGTGGGCATGGTGTTCTGGAATGCGCGGATGAACGGGCTTTCGGGGGATGCGAAGTATATCGATGTGTTGGAACGGTCGATGTATAACGGCGCCCTGGCCGGCATTTCGCTGGCGGGCGACCGCTTCTTCTATGTCAATCCGCTGGCCTCGAAGGGAGATCATCACCGCGAGGCCTGGTATGGTTGCGCTTGTTGCCCGAGCCAGCTTTCGCGTTTCCTGCCTTCGATCGGAAATTATATTTACGGTCGTTCGGCCGACGGGATTTGGGTGAATCTGTATATCGGAAACGAAGCCCGGATTCCGGCCGGCCGCGATACGCTGACCGTGGCCCAGCAGACCGGTTATCCTTGGAACGGCGATATTCAACTGACCATCAAAGAAGCGAAACGTCCGCTGACTACAAAACTGCGGCTTCGGATTCCGGATTGGTGCAAGCAGTATACGCTCGCGGTCAACGAAGAAGCGATCGAAGGCGCCCCGGTGGAAAAGGGGTATGCCACGATCGACCGGACTTGGCAGGCCGGCGATCGGGTAACCTTGCGCTTGGCTATGCCGGTGGAAATAGTGGCGGCGGATGCGCGGGTGAAGGAAAATGTCGGCAAACGGGCGATTCGCCGGGGGCCGCTGGTATATTGCATGGAGGGGGTGGATAATCCGGCATCTTTCCGCCAGAGCGCTTTAGCGCCGGAGACGACGTTCGAGACGACGTTCCGTCCGGATTTGCTCGGCGGCGTGGTGGCTATCGAAGCGACGGCGCCTGACGGTGCGAACGCTTGCCCGGCGTTTACCCTGATTCCTTATTATGCCTGGGACAACCGGGCACCGGGCGAGATGCAGGTATGGATTCCTTATTATGAATAGTTTTAAATGTGTATGAAACGATTAAATAGATTTTTGTTTTCCGGTTGGCTGGGATGCGCGCTTTTCTTTGCGCCGGCTGCCGGCAGGGCGTGTGTCGCTGCGCCGACGAGCGGGCAGTCGATCAATGTGAATTATGTGAATAACCGGCATCCTTTGCTGACGAAGCCTTATATGGAACTGCCGATCGGGGCGATCCGGCCCGAGGGCTGGCTGCGCGTTCAGATGGAACGGATGGGCAAAGGGTTGACGGGGAATCTGGATTCGATTTATGCGCCGGTCATGGGCCCGCGCAACGGCTGGCTGGGGGGCGACGGCGATGTATGGGAACGCGGCCCTTATTGGATAGACGGCTTGTTGCCGCTGGCGTATATCTTGAACGATCAGGCGTTGATTGAAAAAGTGCGTCCCTGGATTGAATGGACGCTGGCTTCCCAACAGCCGTCGGGGTATTTCGGGCCGTCGGAAGACCGGGCGCCGGAAGCGGGCCTGCAACGGGATAACGCCCGCGACTGGTGGCCGAAGATGGTGATGCTGAAAGTGATGCAACAGTATTATTCGGCTACGGGCGACGCCCGCGTGCTTTCTTTTCTGACGAAGTATTTCCGGTATCAGCTTTCCGAATTGCCTCGCAGTCCGCTGGGTAAATGGACTTTTTGGGCCGAACAGCGCGGGGGCGACAATTTGATGGTGGTGTATTGGTTGTATAACCTGACCGGCGACGCGTTTCTGTTGGAACTGGGCGAGTTGATTCACCGGCAGAGTTTCGATTGGACGGATGTATTTTTGCACGGCGATCATTTGTACCGGCAGAATAGTTTGCATTGCGTCAATCTGGCGCAAGGTTTCAAAGAGCCGGTGATTTATTACCAGCAGAGCAAAGAGGCGAAACAGTTGGAAGCGGTCGATAAGGCCGTGCGGACGATCCGCCAGTCGATCGGTTTCCCCACCGGGTTGTGGGCGGGCGACGAATTGCTGCGCTTCGGCAATCCGACCCAAGGTTCGGAACTTTGCACGGCGGTGGAGATGATGTTTTCGCTGGAGAAGATGGTTGAAATCACCGGGGATGTGGCTTGGGCCGATCAGTTGGAAAAGGTAGCCTACAATGTCTTGCCTACGCAGATTTCGGATGATTTCTCGGCCCGGCAGTATTATCAGCAGGTCAACCAGATAGCGATTACGCGGGAGGGACGGAATTTTGTTTCGCCGCACGAAGATACCGATATTGTGTATGGAGAACTGAGCGGTTATCCTTGCTGTACGTCCAATTTGCACCAGGGGTGGCCGAAATTTAATCAGCATTTGTGGTTCGCCACGGCCGACAACGGGATTGCGGCGCTGGTGTATGCGCCTTCCTGTGTGACGGCGAAGGTGGGAAATGGCGTGGAGGTGAAGATCACGGAAGAAACCGTTTATCCGTTTGAAGAGAGCGTGCGTTTCCACCTGCAATTTCCCGATAAGCGGACGAAGAGCGCCTTCTTTCCTTTTCATTTCCGGATTCCGGCCTGGTGTAACGCGCCGGTTATCCGCGTAAACGGCGAAGCGGTGCCTACGCCGTTGTATCCGGGGGAAATCGCCCGCATCAACCGGGAGTGGAAAAACGGCGACCGGATCACCGTGGAGCTGCCGATGCAGGTAAGCTGTAGCCGCTGGTACGACGGGGCGGCGGTAATCGAACGCGGCCCGCTGGTATACGCTCTGAAAATGAATGAAAAATGGGAGAAGAAGATCGACGAACGTCTCGATTCTTCGCATCACAGCCAGTGGTATTATGAAGTAACTTCAAACTCGCCCTGGAATTATTGTCTGGCGGAAAGAAACCTCCGGCCGGAAACGATCGCCGAGGCCGTTACGGTCGAGAAACAGGCTCCGGTCGCTCCTTATCCCTGGACGCTGCAGGAGGCCCCGATTGTATTGAAAACGAAAGCACGGCGGTTGCCGAGCTGGTTGCCGTATAAAGGGTCGGCCGGCCCGATCTGTTATTTCCTGCAAGCTCGCGAACCGATGGGTGAAGAGGAAACGATCGAGCTGATCCCTTACGGGTGCACTACGCTCCGGATCACGGAATTTCCGGTACGGTAAAGGAAACGGGTGTAGACCCGAACCCCGACCCAACCAGACGGATCGATGTTATCTGCAATGAAAACCCCTCCCGACTTGTCGATCGGCAGTCGGGGGGGTTGTCGTTCAGGGGGTTTATCCGACACGATCCGGCGCGGTTCTTTATTCCCGGAGTCCGTTGCGAGCGGGGCAGCCCATGCGTTGCAGACGGATGACTTTTTAGTGGTATACCTCGCCCTCTTTTCGTTAAAAGATCACTATTTCCGGGGGCTTTTCCGGATGATTTATTACTTTTGCGGTCAAAAACAGATAAATGAGTTATCGTTGGAATTCGCGGACGGAGTTGTTGCTGGGAAAAGAACGGATGGACTATCTGGCCGGTTGCCACGTACTTGTCGTGGGGCTCGGAGGGGTAGGAGCCTATGCGGCCGAACAGATTTGCCGCGCCGGGATCGGACGGATGACGATTGTGGATGCCGATACGGTGAATGAGAGTAATCTTAACCGCCAATTGCCGGCTTTGCATTCTACGATCGGGCAGCCTAAAGCCGAGGTCGTTGCCCGGCGGCTGAAAGATATTAATCCGGAATTGCAGCTTACCGTGATCGATGAATTTCTGCGCGACGAACGCACGGAAGAAGTGCTGGCGGCCGCCCCTTATCAGTTTGTGGTGGATGCGATCGATTCGCTGAGTCCGAAGGTGTATTTGCTTTACCATGCGTTTCATCGGGGGATACCGGTCGTGTCGTCGATGGGAGCCGGCGCGAAAACAGATCCGGCGCAGGTAAAGATAGCGGATATTTCGAAAACGACGGATTGCGCTTTGGCCAAAGCCGTGCGTAAACGGCTCCGGGGGTTGGGCATACAGAAAGGCATTCCCGCGGTTTTTTCCACCGAACCGGCCGATCCGGCGGCGGTGATCGAAATCGATAATGAAACGTGTAAGCGGACTACCACCGGAACGGTTTCGTATATGCCGGCCGTGTTCGGTTGCTATCTGGCTTCGTATGTGATCCGGAATATATAACTACTTAATCGCCCGAATATGATTCAAACGGAAGGAATTACCAAGAGTTTCGGCTCGCTGAAGGTGCTGAAAGGTATCGATCTCGCCATCGATAAAGGCGAAGTGGTGGCCATTGTGGGCCCGAGCGGAGCCGGGAAAACGACTCTTTTACAGATTATCGGTACGCTCGATACGCCGGATAGCGGACGGCTGGTGATTAACGGTACCGAAATAGGACGGCTCAACGAGAAAGAACTGGCGGCTTTCCGGAACCGGAATATCGGGTTTGTATTTCAGTTTCACCAGCTTTTGCCTGAATTTACGGCGCTCGAAAATGTGATGATTCCGGCGTTGATCGCCCGGGAAAAGGCTTCGGAGGCGGAGAAGCGGGCCAAGGAGATGTTGGATTTCCTTCAACTGTCCGACCGGATGTCGCATAAACCGGCGGAGCTTTCGGGGGGCGAGAAGCAACGGGTGGCCGTGGCGCGCGCATTGATTAATAGGCCGGCCGTAATTCTGGCGGACGAGCCGTCGGGCAGCCTGGATACGAAAAATAAGGAAGAGCTGCACGCGCTCTTTTTCGACCTGCGCGATCAGATGGGACAGACGTTCGTAATCGTTACGCACGACGAACAACTGGCGGCCGATACCGACCGGGTGATTCATATCCGCGACGGAGTAGTGAGGGAATAACCGCTTTTCCGGCAAACCCTTTCTTTCCAACTTGAAACAGACAAATACTTCTTATAGAAAATGACATCGAACAAAAGAGCCACTTTCGGCAGTAAAATAGGCGTGATTCTGGCCACCGTGGGGTGCGCCGTAGGTTTGGGAAATATCTGGCGTTTTCCGTATATGGTAGGCGATAACGGCGGGGCGGCTT